>DATCGT010000126.1:0-2597 GCA_036508775.1 Tepidiformaceae bacterium
CGCGAGCGAAGAGAGCATCACGGGAGCGTACCTGTCCGGGCGTCGATCGATTCCCACTCCAAAGAAGCGCAGACCCGGCAACGGCAAGGCAATCGTCATAAGGGGTGCTCGCGAGAACAACTTGCGCAACCTCGACGTCGAGATCCCGCTGGGGATGTTCGTCGCGATTACCGGTGTGTCCGGGTCGGGGAAGTCCTCGCTGATTTCCGAGATCCTGGTGAAGCGCGCTGCTTCCGTGCTGAACGGAGCGCGGGTGCGGGCCGGCAAGCATGACTCGATCGAGGGGTTGGAGCTTCTCGACAAGATCGTGGACATCGACCAGTCGCCGATCGGGCGGACGCCGCGTTCCAACCCGGCGACCTACACGGGGGCGTTCGGGATCATCCGCGAGATGTTCGCGTCGGTGCCGGAATCAAAGGCGCGAGGCTACCTCGCCGGGCGCTTCAGCTTCAACGTGAAGGGCGGGCGTTGCGAGGAATGCAAGGGCGACGGCTACAAGGTCGTCGAGATGCAGTTCCTCCCGGACGTGACGGTGCCCTGCGAGGCGTGCCACGGAAAGCGGTACAACCGCGAGGCGCTGGAGATCCTGTTCCGAGGGAAGAGCATCGCCGAGGTGCTCGACATGACCGTCTCGGAAGGGGTCGAGTTCTTCGACCGCTTCCCACGGGTGAAGCGCATCCTCGACACGCTCGAAGCGACGGGGCTGGGGTACGTTCACCTCGGGCAGCCGGCGACGACGCTCTCCGGCGGCGAGGCGCAGCGGATCAAGCTGGCGAGTGAGCTGTCGCGGCGCTCGACTGGGCGGACGCTCTACGTGCTGGACGAGCCGACGACGGGGCTGAGCTTCCAGGACGTGCAACACCTGCTGGACGTTCTCCACCGGCTGGCGGATGCGGGCAACACCGTCATCGTCATCGAGCATCACCTGGACGTGATTAAGACAGCCGATTACGTCATCGACTTGGGGCCACTGGGCGGGGACCGCGGCGGCGAACTCGTGACGGTGGGTACACCGGAAGAGGTCGCCCTGCACCCGACGAGCTTCACCGGCCAGTACCTGCGGCCGATCCTCGAAGCGGCGCGGACGCTGCCCGCCGGGGCGGTAGCGGAGCACACGAATGGGGATGCCGGGTCCGAGCGCCGCGCGGCGGCGGCGGAAACGATCGGGCGACGGATCGAACGGGAGTCAGCGGTGCCCGAGGTGCGGCCTCAGACGAAGGCCGCCGCGAAGCGCGAGCGTCAGGCGGCGCATCCTCGGAAAGAGACGGCGAGCGAGCGCGGGTTGCGGGAGCAGCGGGCGAAGGGGTGAGGTCGGGCGATCCGAAGTCCTCAAGCACGGTGTTTGGCGGTTGGCTGAGGAAACGTGCCCGTCAACCCGGGGCTGTGCCAGACAACCAACTGTCCAACCTGGTTGCCACCTGCTCTGGCGAGAGGGACGTGTTGTCAATCGAGACGTCAGCGGCCGTGAAGGACTCTTGTTGTCTCCATAGTCGCTCGAAGTCCGAATCGGACAGGCGCCAATTCCCAGCAGCCAGAGATTGGGTGCGCATGAAGCTACCGGGCGGCTCTGGGCCCCGCTCGCGGTGACGCCTTCTGGCTTCAGCCAGCGCAGGAAGCAACAAAACGATGGTGGGTGGGGAGGGTAGTGCGTCCCTGTAGAGCGCGACGCTGGCTTCGGTCAGGATGTCCAGGATGATGACGTCGAAGTCGTCCTCGGAGAGGGAACGGGCGAGAGCCACTGTCCCGCGAATACCGATTCTCCAGTCGAGTTTCTCTGAGGGATCCCAATCGGCTGCCACGGCTGCGGGAAGCTTGTGCGGCGAGACGGCCATGTAGCGGAGCACATCGACATCAATCACGGCCGTACGCTCTTGCCGCCCGGCAAGAGCGGCTGCCACGGCGTTTTTCCCTGAGGCCGATGGCCCCGTCAGAATCAGGATGCGATGGGATGGCCGTGGCATATCCCGCTCGTTTTATCGCGGGGTGTCAGTATGGGCGAGAGTCCGTTGGTGGCGCGACTCAACGGCTGGGACCATGTCGGGGTTCGGAGATAGACTGGTTGTTCTGTCTTCGTGGCGTGCGCCTTATGGGGCGGACGTGCGAGGAATTCGCAAGCTAACAAGGGGAACGGACAGGCAATGGCGCTTCAACTGAACTTCACGTCGAAGGTCTTCGACATCGAGACCATCTCCTTCAGGGGCCACAGCGAACAGGTTGTGCGGGGCGGACGGCACCTGTTTCCGCTTCTGCCAAAGGCATTTGAAGGCGTGAAGCAGGTTGGCGTCATCGGCTGGGGTTCACAGGGCCCGGCTCAGGCACAGAACCTGGCCGACTCGCTCGAAGGGACCGGGATCAGGGTGAAGGTTGGTCTTCGCCCGGGGTCGAGCTCGATGGAGGCGGCCCGTCAGGCAGGCTTCCGCGAGGAGAACGGCACGCTCGGCGAAATGTTCGCCGTGGTGGCGGAATCGGACCTGGTCATCCTGCTCATCTCGGACTCGGCGCAGGCTGAACTCTACCCGGAGGTGTTCAAGAACCTGCGCCCGGGCGCCACGCTCGGCCTTTCGCACGGTTTCCTGCTCGGGCACCTGAAGAACGAG
>DATCGT010000127.1:0-4255 GCA_036508775.1 Tepidiformaceae bacterium
GAATCCCAGGAACCCGGGCTCTTCGCTATCGTCCGTAACGTCGCCCGTCTCTCCGGCATGCCGATGCCCCGCGTCTATGTGATCGAGACGGACTCGCCCAACGCCTTCGCCACCGGTCGCAACCCCCAACACGCCGTGGTCGCCGTCACGAGCGGTATCCGCCGCATCCTCAACGACCGGGAACTCACCGGCGTCCTCGGCCACGAGATGGGCCATGTTAAGAATCGCGACATCCTGACAAGCTCAATCGTCGCGACGGTCGCCGGGGCAATCTCGATGATCGCGCAGATGCTGATGTTCAGTGAGATGTTCGGCGGGGGCTTCGGCGGCCGTGGCCGCAACAACCAGAACCCGCTCCTCCTGCTCGTGGCGATGCTGGTCGCCCCGATCGCCGCCTCGCTGATCCAGCTCGGCATCAGCCGTCAGCGCGAATACGCCGCCGACAGGACTGGCGCCGAGGTGACCCACGACCCGGAGGCGCTGGCGAGTGCCCTTGAGAAGCTCGAACGCGGCGTGCAGATGCGTCCCATGCAGGCGACGCCGGTTCAGCAGTCCGTGTCGGCGCTCTACATCGTGAAGCCGTTTTCCAGCGAAGGCGGCATGCACAACCTGTTCAGTACGCACCCACCGCTTGAGGAGCGGATCCGCCGTCTCAGGAGCATGGAGTAGTCCTCCAAGGATGACAAGAAGAAGAAGGCCCGTTTCCGGGGCCTTCTTCTTCTTCTTGTGGGGGGTTGTCGGGAAGGTCAGCCGGCCCGGGGAAGACGCTGGTCCAGGACTGCGTGCGGTTCGGCCCGCGTGTTCATGATCGACTGCAGCCAGGTGATGTCGGCCTGGAGGTGAGCGATCAGCCGCTCGCGGCCAACGCGGCTCCAGTACCGTTCGTCACCCGATGACGCGGCCAGGGCCATCTCCTCTTCGGTGAGGCGCGCCGCCGCCGAGGCGATCCGCGGACGGAGGATGGAATCCAGCAGGCCCGAATGGTCCATGCGTGCACAGCTCGCCGCGAGGGCAAAAAGTGGCGACTCGAAAGGCTCATAGCGGAGGAGCGTGATGACCTGGTCCGCCAGCATCCGCTGACCCTTCGCGGTCAGGCGCAGCGTACGTCCGCCCGTACAGCCCGGTTCGTCGAAGGTCTCGACCGCGCCACTGACGATGAGGGCTTCGACCCGGCGGTGGAGGGCGCCACGACTTCCCTGCACTTTCAATACCTGGAGATGGTCCAGGACTTCGTAGGGATGCAGGGGCGCCGCATCGATTGCAGCCAGTACAACAAAATCATCCGCCATGACAGATCACACTATCTATTCTTCCCGGAATCGCATCAATGCGGGATTTCCCTCATTCCGGGGGGGCATTCCCCTCAGACCCAGTGGCCTTCCTTATTCTTGGTAGGGATGAAGCGAAGAGCGTGAGCGCCACGAGCGCCGCCAGGCCCGCCCCGACAACCCCAAAAGCAGCTCGCGGTCCGGACAGGTCGGCAACCACGGCGACCACGCCGGGGCCGGCGATGCTCCCCGCCCCCTCGACCGACATCAGCGACCCAATCAGCAGTCCACGCCCCTCCTCGCCGCCCAGGTCGAGCATTGTGGCCGCGACAATCGGTGCGATTCCCCCCAGCCCCAGCGCGGTGATCACCGCGAACCCCGCGGCGAGCCCCGGGGAGGTGGTCGAAGCGAGAGCGAATGCGCCAATCGATGCGAGCACGTAGAGGACGGCCATCTCCAGGAAGCGCCGGTTCGGACGGCTGATGCGCGATGCGACCAGCAGCGAGAGCAACGCGGCTCCCCCTGCCGGGATGAGAAGGAGCGTCGTCTTGAGGAGGGTGATATGCAAAGTGAGACGGACGTATGGCCCATAGATCCCTGCGATCGAAGCGATGCACGCATAGTCGAGGAAGATGACCGCTGCGAAGAGCGCAACGCCCGGGTCCAGCGAGCCTCTCCTCGGTTTCTGGCGCTGCTCATGGGGCGCTGTTCCCGTTCGCTCCAGTGCCGGTTCGCCCTGGAGCAGCAGGGGCAGGACCACCATCAGTCCCGCGACCACGACAGCGGTTCGCCACGGCGTCAGATTCCCCGAGAGTAGCACGCCCACCGCGAGCCCCACGCCGGTAGAGAGATAGCCCGCAAGCGACAGGATCCCGGCCGCGCGGCCATGACCGGCCACCGGCTGCGTCCGTGAGACCGCGTCATAGATAAGGGGCCACATGGCGGCCGAACCCGCCGCCATCAGCATCGCCATCACCAGGAACATCGGGAGCCCCCGGAACGCCAGGTGGAGGACGATCGCCGCCACCTGCACCGCGACGGCGAGCCGGAACACGAGCCGCGGCGAGGTCCGATCGAGGAGCCGCCCGGCCAGCGGGTGGGTGACGAGCTTCGTGCCCCCGTAGAGCGCAAGGGCGAACCCCGGCGCCCCCGCCGACGTCTTCAGCACGTCGAGCAGGTAGTGGTTCATAGAGGAAAGGAAGATCAGCGCGAAAGCGGCGTCCTGCGCCGCCGCGAAGACGAGCACCACGGCGAGTGCGCGCCGATCCAGGCGAACGGGCGTCGGCATCGATGTCGCGAACACACTCCAAGGATACCCCCGGCTCCCGCGCCAACTCCTGTCGCATTGTCACGTCGGTAGTTGAGCTCTCGGCAAATGCGGCTATTTTCGACGCGCCTGGTGGCCACTGATGAGCGAGCGGTGACTGCAATAGAGACGATGGACCGTCCGCGAAGCGACGCGTTGCCCGAGAACACCGACTACGCCGACACAAGCTGCGACCTCTACCCGTCCTGCCTCCAGTGCCCTCTCCCGCACTGCCGCTACGACGAGGCTGGCGGCGCCGCGGCAATGCTGCGCACCGGCATGGATGCGACGATCCTCCGCCTGGCGCAGGTCCTCGCCGCGAGCATCCCCTGCACGTCATGCAGTCGGCGCTGGCGGGCGCCCACGTGGCGACCATCCCCCCTTCTATCCTCCCCCAGATGCTGAAGCACCCCCTGACTGACCTCGGCATCCAGCGCTTCCTCGAGGACGCGAAGACGGCGGGGCTGATCTAGCCCGTTCGGGCGCGTCCACGGGAACCGCCGGACCGGGTACGATGCGCCTGCAGAGACAGGCCATCAAGAAAGAGCGACCGGGAGAGAACCACGAATGACAGCACCCGAGCAGCAGGCTCGACCCCAGCGACCGCGTCCCCAGCTCCGCACCGTCCGGGTGTGCCGGGTTGAGCGGATCACCCCGCACATGGTGAGGGTCGTCTTCACCGGCGATGACCTCGCTGGTTTCCAGCCGCAGGTCCCTGGCCATCACCTGAAACTCTTCCTCCCGGCGCCCGGCCAGGATCAGCTCTTCCTGCCGACGTTCGGACCAAACGGGGCGGAGTACCCCGAAGGCCAGGAACGGCCGACGGTACGGACCTACACCCCACGCCGCTTCGACGCGGAACGGCTGGAACTGGAAATCGACTTCGTCCTCCACGGCACCGGGCCCGCCTCGACCTGGGCCGAACATGCGAAGCCTGGCGATCCCGCGGCTGTCGCCGGGCCGGGGGGCGGCTACCGGGCCAGTCTGGAGGCGGACTGGTACCTCATCGCGGCCGACGAAAGCGCCCTCCCGGCTATCGGCACGATTCTCGATGCCCTGCCCGCGACCGCACGAGCACAGGTCTATCTCGAAATCGGCGATGCCCACGATGAGCAGCCCCTGGTCAGCGCGGCGAAACTCGAAGTGACGTGGTTGCACCGCCGAGGCGAACGGGCCCCGGGTGAGCTGCTGGAATCGGCGATCCGGGCCGCTCAGTTGCAGCCCGGCGACGGCCAGGTCTTCGTCGCCTGCGAAGCCGGCGTTGTCCGGCGCATCCGGAAGCACCTGATCGAAGAGCGAGGCCTCGACCGGGCGAGCGTCCATACACGCGGCTACTGGAAACAGGGCGAGGCGAATCACCCCGACCACGACATGGGCGAGGACGCCTAAATGGCCCCCTGCCGCAATCTCCACCCTCGATTCCGGTAGACTCGTAGTGTGCGCATCGGACTGATCTCAGACACCCACATCCCTGAGTCTCGCCCCGAATTGTGGCCCCACGTCTATGAGGCCTTCCGGGGGGTGGACTGCATCCTCCACGCGGGCGACATCCACGACATGACCGTCATCGACCGCCTCAGCGAAGTCGCCACCACCTACGTGGCGCGCGGGAACGGTGACGACGGCTCAGGCGGCCGCCCGGTCCTCCCCGAGGACCCGCGCCTCAAGCCGGCCTGGGTGC
>DATCGT010000128.1:0-2750 GCA_036508775.1 Tepidiformaceae bacterium
GAGTTCACGCTGAACCGTAGTTCTGAGAGGCGGTTGGTTGCGCCCCTCGTTCGCTGCTATCTCCTCAAGTCGCCCGGACATCCGCGCGGCACTCCAATCGGCGCCCTCGCTCGCGCGGAGTTCCCAGATCTTGTCTTTCCAGTAGTTCGAGATCTGCGGTCGCGGCATCTAAGCTCCTTCAGCTGCTCAATTGCGCCGGCTTGGCACTCTAGAGAGCGTTTCAACCGCTCAGTACTTTACGGGTGGCACAGCGCGGGCTAAGCGCGTTTCAAGAGTGGAGGAACCTGACGGATGACCACACCAGTGCCCCCCAATCCGGCCGGGTACTCGATGTGGCCGGGAAGTAAAAGCAGGCAGGGGGCCAGGGTGACAACCCATGGTGCCGTAGCCGGTCTCCCGACCGACGGCGCCGTCGCCGCGAAGGCGGTGGCGTTTCGCCCCCTGCCTGGACCATGAATGCTAGGGTGCGGGCGACCCGCTATCAGGGACAGAAGGCGCAGAAACAGAGGCCCCTTCGGTGCCGATCAGTGCAGGGGCAAAGATCTCGTCGCCATGCGATTCGCTACCCAGTAGATGGGGGGCTCATCGGCCCTCAGATCGGGGACAGGCAGGTCTGCTCGACGTGGCGCCAACGGGCTATCGTCGGACAGAACCGGGGGCCGGCGCGGCATGTCCTCCGCATGCCCGGATACGCGGCATTTGAGGAGAAAGACGATGTCGTATACAGCTCTCACCTTCCGCGATGCAGCGCGGGCGAAAATCCTCGCCGGGGCCACGGCACTTGCCGACGCGGTCCGGGTGACCCTGGGACCGAAATCGAAAAGCGTCCTGATCGAACAGCCCTGGGGGAGCCCGCTCGTCTGCAATGACGGAGTCACGATCGCGAAGCGAATCAAGCTCCGCGACCGGGACGAGAATCTCGGAGCCCAGGTGCTGCGGCAGGCGGCGGAACGCACGGGCGATGCTGTCGGAGATGGGACGACCACAGCAACGCTCCTTGCCCATGCGATCCTGGCAGAGGGTGTGCGCAATGTCGTCGCAGGTGCGAGTGCGATAGACCTCCGGCGCGGCCTCGACCGGGGAGTCGCGGTAGCGGTCGAAGAACTGCGCAATCTATCACGGCCACTGACGACGCGGGCGGAGAAATCGCAGGTGGCCACGGTCGCCGCTCACAACGACTCCGACATTGGCGAAATGGTCGCCGACGCGATCGAGCGGGTCGGCGCCGAGGGCGTTGTCTCTGTCGAGGAGGCGAAGGGGATCGAAACGAGCCTCGATACGGTTGAAGGCATGCAGTTCGACCGGGGCTTCCTCTCGGCCTACTTCGTGACCGACCCCGACAAGATGGAAGTGGTCCTCGAGGAGCCCCTGGTGCTGGTCTATGACAAGCGGGTTGCCAACGTCGCTCCTTTGCTGCCCCTCATGGAACAAGTGGTCAAGCTGGGCCGGCCGTTGCTCGTGATCGCCGAAGAAGTGGAGGGTGAGGCGCTGACCACGATGGTGCTGAACAAGTTGCGGGGATCGTTCCCATGCGCAGCCGTGAAGGCCCCTGGTTTTGGTGACCGGAAGGAGCAAATGCTCCAGGACATCGCGACCATCACGGGCGGCACAATGATCTCGGAGCAGCTCGGCAAGACGCTCGAAAATGTCGCATCCGCCGACCTGGGCACTGCGGAGCGCGTCATCATCGACAAAGACACGACGACCATCGTTGGCGGGGCAGGGAAAAGGGCGGCCATTGAAGAACGCTGCAAGCAGATCCGGAAACAAATCGAGGGTGCGACATCGGACTACGATCGCGAAAAGCTCCAGGAGCGCCTGGCGAAACTTACCGGCGGCGTCGCGGTTATCCGTGTGGGAGCACCGTCAGAGGCCGAGATGAAGAATCGCAAAGAGGCCTTCGATGACGCGATCAATGCAACCCAGGCCGCGATCGCGGAAGGGATCGTGACGGGTGGGGGTGTAGCATTCCTTCGGATGGCGGCGGCCGTCGAGCGGGAAGTGCCGAAAGCGGAAGGTGACGAGCGGACGGCTTTGCGGATCTTGAGCAAAGCACTTGAGACACCAGCACGGCAGATCGCCGAGAATTCGGGCGCGGATCCCGGGGCTGTCATCGACCGAATCCGGTGTGGCACCGGGTCCTTCGGCTTCGACGGCGCCAGCGGGGAGTTCAAGGACCTCGTGCAGGCGGGGATCATTGATCCCACAAAGGTGGTACGGGTCGCGCTTGAGAATGCCGTTTCCGTAGCGGGTACTCTGCTGCTGGCGGAGGCCACGTTGACGGAGATCCCGGAAGAGAAGGACCACCAGCCGGCGGAGGGGCTGGAATGATCGGCTACACCGGGACGCCATGCCGGCCGATGCGAGAACGATTGTGACACCGCAGCCGCCCGATGCGGACGCGGGCGACGTTATTCAACGTCATCGATGGCGGCAGCCATACCTGACGCGGTTGAGCGGATGACGTGGGTAGCGTCGGGCCTACGACGCACGAGATCAGCGCGAGCGAGAGATCGGCTGGTAATTCTCGTGAGGACTCGCCCTATCCGATGCCGCATCGAAGAGCGCGACAGCCGTCGATCGATTCGATACGGCGAGCTCTCTCGCGGCGTCAAGGCGGGATGCCCACGCCCAAGTTGATCGCGCAGGCGATCGTGACCAGCACGATGCGCTACGCGTATGACCTCGTGCGTCCGGGCATGGCGGGCGGCCCCAATCAGAGCAAGGTGCTCGCCGCCAGGGAGTTAGTC
>DATCGT010000129.1:0-7022 GCA_036508775.1 Tepidiformaceae bacterium
CCGAGGCCGATGCGCGCCGTCCAGCGGGCGAGGTTGTGGGCGATCACCTGGACCGCCAGCCAGGCCCCGTTGGCGCCAAATTTCCCCGAGGGCAGGTGGTTTAAACCGACACCATATTTCAGGTCGCGGATCGCGTTCTCAATCTCGGCGTGGCGACGGTGGTCGGCTTCGAGGTCCATGGTCTCCCCCTCCCGGTCCGTGATGAAGGCGTGGTACTGATAGTTCTGCAAGAGCGCGAACTGGGAGCCGGGCGTCGGCCGGGTGCGCCGGACGATGAGCCGGCAGGCGACGGCATCCTTGCTGTCAGCGAATGGTGTGTAGGTCGTTTCGGCCACGTCCGCCCCTCCCGCCATCCAGTAAGGGATGGCCGTCCAGTTCTCCTCCGGGATCGCCTCAATCAGGCTCCGCGGCTTTGGCTGCAGGCGCACCGTGATGCTGAAGCGCGCATTCATCCGCCGGCAGACGGCCACGACGGCGTGCGCATAGAAGCCTGAGTCGGCGCGAAACGTGAGCGCTCCGGTGGCCCCGGCCCCCCGCACCCGGCCGATCGTCTCGGTGAGGAAGTGGCCGGCGCCCCGCGCAGTGTTGGCGTTACCGCCACGGAGGCGGGACATGAGAACGTCGCCCGTTCCGGCAGCAACCGCGAGGAGCGGGTGATAGCCGCGCTCTCCGGTGTAGCCGTAATGAAGGGCTCCTTCCTTCTGGAGCCCATAGGTCGGGCAAATTGTGGAGTCCATATCGATCGTGAACGGCGCTGCGCCCGGTCCCGCCCCTGCGCCCCAGGCTCGCGCGAGGAGTTGGCGGCTAACGGCATCCAGCTGGCGTGCATGTCCCCAGCGGAAGCTCCGCAGGTAGGTTCCCAGCGTGGATGGTGCCTTGAGCGTGCAGCCCAGTACCCTGCCCGTCCCGCCCGCGCGGAGGGCGTTCGCGTCATCGATGCAGTCGCCCCCGGCCAGCGCCGACATGACCAGCGTCAAAAACTTGTCTCCCGCGTTCGCTCGTCCCGGTGCAGAGCCGAGGTCGACGTGCTCGTCCACGAGCTCGCGCAACCCGAGATGCGCTGCCAACGTCGCCGGCAGGAGCAGCCCCGCATGGGCGACCAGCCGCTCGTCGTCGAAGCTGGTTTTCAGGCGGTCCAGACCGTGTGATGATTGCATCTGTCAGGTGCTCCTCTTGCTGCGTCGATGGATGTCTTTCAACCCCATCTTCTCAGTTCAGAAGAGCACCTGCTTTAGCGTTTAAACAGTTGATCCGGATCTACCCATCGGTGGATTCGGGCTAAGACTGCCCGCAGGCGACCGGCTGTGCGCCGGTGAGTCTGACGAGGTCGTCGACAGCAAGCCGCACGTCCATCCCTCTCTGGCCCGCACTGACGAGGATCTCCGGTTCGTCGAGCGCGCGTTGGTCGATGTACACAGCGAAGCCCTTCCCGATGAGCGCGAGCGCTCCGATACCCCCAACCTGCAGGCCGGTAAATCGTTCAGCGTCACGGTGAGACGCCATTCGGAGTTTCTTCAGGCCGAGTCCCGCAGCCATGACCTTGAGATCGATCTCCCCGGTCGAGGGCACCATCACGAGGATCGGCTTTCCCTTCGGCGGGTCGAGCTCGACAACTAGCGTCTTGTAGACGAGCTGAGGCGGGAAGCCAGTATCCGAAGCGACACCGTCGGCCGACCGGATCGAAGGGTCGAACTGAACGACCTCGTGCGCGACCCGGTGCTGCTCGAGCATGCGCACGGCAAGTGGCTTCGACGCTGCCAACGGCGCCGATTCCTAGAGGTGGGTCGTCACGCCGCCGTCGACGTGGAACACCTGCCCGCTGAGGTACCCCGCAGCATCGGACGCGAGGAGCACCGCGAGGGCGCCAACATCATCACCACGACCGAAGCGCCGCATCGGGATGTAACGCATCAGCAGGTTCTGCCCGATTTCGTCGGGGCCACGGCCGGGGGTCCAGTCCATCCACCCGAGCGAAATGCAGTTGGCAGTCGTGTTGCGGGCACCGAGTTCCTGGCTGAGACCCAGCATCAACCCGACAACGCCTGCCTTGGCTGCACCGTAGGCAACGCCGTGGTCAATCCCCCGGTCACCGAAGATGCTGTTCACGAAGATGAGACGGCCGGGGGCTTCGTCCGTCAGCTCCCTGACGAACGACCGGGCAGCGTAGAACGCACCCGCGAGATTCACCTGGTGAACACGCGCAAAGTCCGCGTCTGATGTCTGTTCAACGGGCTTCCAGAGAGGGGCGTCCCCGTTGTAGACGAGGATTGTCGGATTGCCGAACTCCTTGACCAGTTGCTTCATCCCGACCTGCACGTTCGTCGGCAGGGAAACGTCCCAGCCCTGGGCGAAGCTCGCCCGACCAGCCTTCACGACCTCCTGGCTGATGCGCTTCGCGGCCATAACCTCGTCGCCGTCCAGTGTGGCTGAGGCAATCGCGACATCCGCCCCCGCTTCCGCGAGTGCCAGCGCTATCGCGCGGCCGGCGGGGTTCCCCGCCCCGACGACCAGCGCCCGTTTACCGTGCAGGTCGAATCCATGTTTCCGATCCCAGTCAGGCATGAGTCCCCACCCCCGCTGCATCTGGAAGGTAGCCTGTTGGAGCGATACCGCCCGCAAGGCCCGCTCCGTCGATGATGAACGACTCCCCCGTTATGTAGCCTGAGGCCTCGGAACACAGGAAGACTGCCAGCGGGCCAAGCTCCCACGCTTCGCCCAATCGGCGAACGGAGATGAAGCGACCACGCTGCTGACGCATCGCTGCTTCTTCCTCGCTCTCGGCAGGCCTCTGCGAAACGAATCCGGGGACGATGCAGTTCACGCGGATGTTGTCGCCGACGAGAGCGCCGGAAAGGCTCTTCGTGAGGGAAATAACACCAAGCCTTAGCGGCCGCATAGCCAATCGAGTTCGCACTCGCACGAAGCGCCGTGCCGCTGGCGACGTTCAGGATGACGCCGCCCTGGTCCTGTTCGCGAAGGACTCGAATGGCGGCCCGGGAGCAATAGAAGGTGCTGAAGAGGTTGACCTCGATCGTGTCTAGCCAGTCCGCATCTTCGAGCTCCCAGACACGGGACCCGGCGCCACGCCGGTCACCGATACCCGCATTGTTGAGCATGATGTCGAGCCGGCCGAAGTGCTTCACGGTCTGGGCGACCAGGTTGTCGCACTGGTCGCTCTTCTGCACATCGGTCGGGACGATAAGCGGCTTGCGCCCGCAGAGCGCTTCGATCTCGGCAGCGGCCGATTCCAGCTGTGATACGGTGCGGCTCGCGATGCAGACATCGGCCCCCGCTTCAGCAAGCGAAATCGCCATCGCCTTGCCGAGGCCGCGGCTGCCGCCAGTGATAATCGCAACCCGGCGCGGCGGGCCGTCGAGGCGCAGTTTCTCAAGCACCATCTGGTTTGAGCGCTCCTTCGTGATGTTGCGCCCGAACCCGGGCGGCAGCGCTCAGGCTACGCGGATCACCGCGATCGTCAACGTCAGTGCGGCGACTGCCCAGCGGTAGTAGACGAACGGAATCATGCTCCCCTTGCGAAGGTAGCCAAGGAGCAGATGAATCACGAGGAAACCCACGACAGCCGAGCAGGCAAAGCCGATCGCCAACTGGTCCCACTCTCGCCCAGACACGCCGGCGAGGTCTTTCGCCTTGAGCAGGGCAGCACCGAGGAAAGCGGGGGTTCCCAGGAGGAATGCGAACCGCGCAGCGCTGTCGCGGTCGAGGCCGCGGAAGAGGCCCGCACTCATGGTCGCCCCTGAACGGGATACGCCGGGGACGAGGGCGCAGGCCTGCGCGAGACCGATGAGCACGGCGTCCCGCACACCAACTGTCCCAATCGCGCGACTCCTGGACCCTAATCGATCAGCGAAAAGCAAGATCACGCCAAAGATGGCAAAGGTGGCCGCGACCAGCCACGGTTGGCGCACGTTCTGCTCGAACCAGTGATCGAAGAAGAAGCCGACGATCGCCGCGGGCACAGAGCCAAGCGCCAGCAACCAGAGGAGTTGACTTTCGGGACGGTACTCGCGCATGCGCAACTGGTGCTGCCAGAGGTCGCGCAGGCCGGACGTGACCATGCGGATCCAGTCTCGCCAGAAATAGATGAGGACGGCCAGCAGGGTGCCAACGTGGAGGCCGACATCGAAGGAGAGCCCCTGGTCCGGCCAGTTGAAGAGCCGCGGAATGAGAATGAGGTGCCCGGATGACGAGATGGGCAGGAATTCCGTGAGGCCCTGGATGATTCCGAGAATCGCCGCGCGCAGAAGGTCCATTTGGCGGAGCTTGGTCGGCCGAACATCTACATGCAACCAGCTTCGGGCGGAGGCCTTACCACGAGCTTTTCGGGCGACCCTGGAGCCCTGGCCAGGACACGTTGAACGGCAGACCGCCAGCCAGTTCAGCTTCGCGGAGGGCGAACCGCTGCTGTGCTTCGGGAAGTTCACGGAGCAAGTGCCGGGGATCGAGACTCACGGTCATAGCGAGGGCAAGGTGGCGAGCGATCAACCCGCAGAACGCCTCGAACACCGCGTCGCGGTCCAGGTAGTTCTCAAAGACGAACAGCGATACATCGGCGAGGGCCTGGTGGTCTTCGGCGGCGACCAGCCGGTCATAGGCTACGCCGAGCCAGTCGGCGACTCGTTCCCAGGCGCCGGCCGCTTCCGGACACCGCCGTGCCTCAAGGACCTCCAGGGTCGAGAAGAGCATGACCAGAAATGTGGGCAGCCGGCGTTGTTCGTAGCCCAGGAGTGCTACGTCGACCCATCGAGAGCCTTCATGGCAGCTGGCGTCACCGCGCTGGACGGGGATCGCCCCGGCCAGTTCATTCGCTTCGGTGTCAGGCAGCGTACGGATCCAGTCTTCAATCGTCGTCTGCGGCACTTCGTGGAGATTGATGACGCTCAGCGCCGCGAGCCGTCTCAGCGGGGCGCCATCCTGCACCTCGGCAATCAGCTCCGTGGTGGTGAGCCGCCGGAAACCTGGCTGCAGCCCTTCCCAACCCCTGTACTCCGGCGGAATTCTTCGAGTCACTGAGACGAGGATACTCCGGGCCCGATGCTAGAATCGCCCGATCGAGTCAGGTGCTGGTGATCCGGTTTGGCAAGCTCGACTACGCCCGGCGGGCAGCGACCCGCGCGGCCATTGCCGTCGTCGTAGTTGTAAGGTCCGTGCGGCGCGAAGGCCCAGGATCCTGGCAAGCCCTCATAAACTCCGGGTCCACCATGTCGATGAGTCCGCCGACGCGGGCCTGCGTTCGAACGTGCGCCACCGTCGCCGAGACGGTGGCTTCGAAGCCGTGCCATTCCTCGCAGCGCAAGACGCGGAGGTGGCGTGAGGACTCATTCCATTCGCAAATCAAGCGTGCGTGCGTCCCGGGACCGGCCGAATAACGGGTGTAGCCGCCCAGGTATTCCTTGTTGAGGTTGAGGCCCTGGCTGCCGGGATCGATGTTGGCCCGCTGCAGCCCTTCCCAGAGTTCGCCAAGGGCCAGGAGCAAACGGAACGCTACATCAGTCGTATCGGCGTGCAAGTAAACTCTCTCAGCCGGGAATCCATTGAGAGCGGCGCCAGGGTGCCGCCCGGACCGATTCTACGCGCGTAAATGAATTCGTGCGCCACCTTACCTATAGCAGCTATAAATTCCGCGGCCGAGTGTTGCCAATGTGCTATGAAAGGTATGTCGCCAGGCCTTTCGACAACGGTGTCAGTGGCAGACCAAACGCACGCATCAACGCCGTGGTATCGGCGATCGCCTCCATCGTCACGAAATCGATCCCGTCCGGGGTCAATGGGCGCCCCGGGGCGAACTGCGCCAGGGCGGCAATCGCCTTCATGACAGCCTTCGGCTGATGGAGGAGGAACCGGCGCTTTCCGGCAACCTCCAGGGCCGTTCGGATGATTTCGTTCATCGAAATACGGTCGGGCCCGCCAATCTCGAAAAGGCCTCGATGGATCGATCCACCGGCGACCGCCGCAGCGACGTGGTCACCGAGATCGGTCACGAACAGGGGATTTAGAAGCATCTTCCCGTCACCGATGACCGGCACAAACGGGAGCACCTTCGCGAACCCGAGAAAGCGGTTGAGGGAGACATCCCCGGGGCCATAGACCCAGGCCGGCCGGAAGATGGTGTATGGCACTCCGCTGTTGATGATGGCCTGCTCTTCGTCCCACTTGAACCGTAGCCAGTGATACGTCGCCCCGGCAGCCGCGCCAACGCCACTGATTCCAATGAAGAGGGGCGTACCAACGGTACGGGCCGCCTCGACGAGGTTCCGCGTCCCCTGCAGGTCTATCCTCTCAAACGTCCATCCCTTCTTCGGGTTCTCGAAGGGCGAGCCGGGGAACTGAACCGCGTCCACTACAACGTCGAAGCCAGCAAGTGCGGGAGCCAGTGTCTCCGGACGCGTGACATCTCCCTGGATCCAGTGCACCTCGGACGCGACCGGGTTCCGTCCCGGATCGGACCGCGACAGGACCGTGACCTCATGCCCGCTCGAAGCCAGCTGGCGAGTGATCTCCCGACCAAGAAACCCCGTACCACCCGCGACGAGGACTTTCATGCGAACCTCCGCCCGGCCGGCCGCTGGAAAGCCGCACCGCTACAGAACCAGCCTACTCGAGATGCCGAGGCCTTTGTCCGAAAATTCGCACGAGGCTTCATGCTCGCACCAGCATTATTCGACGACGCGCTGATAAGCTTCCCGGCGACCAAGTGGAGGTCCGCTTTGCCGTCCCAGTGCTCACTCTGCGAACACCTTGCCCTCGACCCGCGGCCGGCGGAAAACGCAATTGGCGTACGTACATCGTCGGCTGCGGTCATCGACCGGGCCCTCGACCGCTTTGCGCGAAGCGCGGACGGGCGGACGCACATCCTGATGCCGGTGTGCGCGGAACATGCGGCAGACGTCTTTCGGGGCCGGATTGCGGGATTTGAGATGGCCTGGCGTCTCGTCTGAGTCGGCTCGAGAGGGCCCAATTTCACAGGTTCGGCCAGTCGCAGCGACCATCGTGTGAACGCAGAT
>DATCGT010000130.1:0-7026 GCA_036508775.1 Tepidiformaceae bacterium
GCGCGTTCGGCGTGAGCGGGTGGCTGGTCCAGCTGTTCAGCGGCCCCGGGGCGCTCCTTGTCGACGCCACATCGTTCGTCGTCTCGGCGCTCTCCGTGTGGCGCATCCGTTCCCCGGAGCCTCGTCCCGCGGCGGTCGAGGATCGCCAGCATCTCCTGCGCGAAGTCCAGGAAGGCCTCAGGCTGGTCCGTTCTAACCGCGTTCTCAGCACCATCGCGATC
This sequence comes from Tepidiformaceae bacterium, assembly GCA_036508775.1. GTDB lineage: Bacteria > Chloroflexota > Dehalococcoidia > Tepidiformales > Tepidiformaceae > JBGPOS01. The sequence continues at coordinate 222 of DATCGT010000130.1, forward strand.
ACAAACGCCATCGCGAGCTTCAGCAACCAGGTCGTCGGTGTGACGATTCTCCTCTACCTGAACCGGGAGGTCGGCTTCTCGCCCGGCGTGCTGGGCATGATATTCGCCGTTGGTGGTATGACGTCGCTTGCAGGCACCGCTGTCGCCGGGAAGCTGAGCTGGTTTGGCGGCCTCGGCCCGGCCCTCATAATCGCCGCGCTCATCCGCGGCGTGGGGCTGCTTTTCCTCCCGCTCACGGTGAGCGTCTCCCTTGTTGGCGTGGTTCTCCTTGTGATGAGCCAGGTGGTAACCGACCCGGCATGGACGTTCTACGACATCAACGTCATGAGCCTCCGCCAGGCAATCACACCGGATCGTCTCCTGGGGCGGATGAACGCCAGCATGCGATTCCTTGACCTCGGCGGCATGCTGGCAGGCGCGTTCGCGGGCGGTCTGCTCGGCGAATCCATCGGCCTGCGCGAGACGCTCTTCGTCGCGGTCGCGGTACGTACGATCCCCGTGCTCTGGCTGTTCTTCTCGCCGATAGCCCACCTGAAGGTGATGCCCGTCCAACCCGCCTCTGGTCCTGGCTCCGAGGCGTCGCAACGCTGAATCATCCGGCAGTTGCCGCACCCTCGGCACCAGTGTAGGTTCCGCGAATATCCCCCGGCGAGGTTGCACAATGGCCGTCCCCGAATATGGACGCGTAACGACAGAAGAAGGCGTTGTCTTCGGGACGGGCGGCGGACGCGACCTCAAGGTCGACATTTACACCCCACCCGGCAACCCGATTTCGGCGCCCGGCGTGCTGCTCATCCACGGCGGTTCCTGGCGATCGGGCGACCGCTCGCAGCTCCGTGGCTACGGGATCTTGCTCGGGCGATTGGGCTACGTCTGTGTCGCCTGCGAATATCGCCTTTCGGGCGAGGCCGCCTGGCCCGCCCAGATCCACGATGCGAAAGCCGCACTCCGATGGATGCGAGCCAACGCCACGCGCCTTGGCGTCGACCCCGGGCGCATCGCAGTCTCCGGCAACTCCGCCGGCGCCCACATCGCCCTCGTGTTGGGCGGCACTCCGAACCTCCCGGAGTTCGAAGGCACCGGCGGCAATCCCGGCGTCGACACGAGCGTCCGGGCGGTCATCTCCTTCTACGGCCCGTCGGATTTTGGCAGCGACCCGGAGATGGCCCAGGGAGCCGTGGCGGAACTGATGGGCCCGGGCGTAACCGCGGACGCTCTGCGCGGCGCCAGTCCCGTGTCCTACACGAAGCCTGGCTACCCGCCCACGCTCCTCATCCATGGCAACGGGGACGAAACGGTAGACCCGGAAGCCAGCCTCCGCGTCTACCGGGAACTGGCAAAAGCGAAGGTCCCGGTGGAGCTGCATATGTACGAAGGATTGCCGCACGCCTTCGACAGTTCGCCGATATACGGCCGCCAGAGCGCCGACATCATGGCGAACTTCCTTGCGCGCCACCTCGGTGCGCCTGTCGCCCGCCCGGCAGCCGCCGCGGCAGGTTAACCACTTTTTGACCCGTCCGAGCGGGTCGAGGACGATTGACGCTCATGCCCTCGAACGGTCCCCTGACCCGTGACTGAGGCTCCCCGCGCCGCCCGGCACGACCCCCTCGCCGCCATCCGGCAGCGGAATTTCGCGCTCTATGCCGTCAGCCGCTTCTGCTCGGCCGCCGCGATGACCCTCCTCCAGGCGGCTATCGCCTGGCAGGTTTATCGGATCTCCGGGTCCGCGCTCCAGCTCGGCGTCCTTGGCCTTGTGCGCTTCGGCCCGTCCTTCGCGGTGACCCTCATCGGTGGCGCCGTTGCCGACCGCTACGACCGGAAGCGCATTGTGCTCCTTTCTCAGCTCGCTCCACTCTTGTGCTCACTCATCCTCGTGGTCGCAACCCGGGGAGGCTCCGCCACCCTGCCACTGATCTATGCCCTCGTCCTCGTCATCGCCCTGGCGAGCGCCTTCGAAAACCCCGCCCGCCTGTCGCTCATTCCCGCGGTCGTGACCAAAGAGACGTTCCAGAACGCGATCACCTTCAACACGACGGCGCAGTCCCTGGCCTTCGTCACCGGGCCGGCGCTCGCCGGTCTCGCTATCGCCGCGACCAGCGTCACCGGCGCTTATGTGCTCAATGCTGTCTTCGTCTCGATTTCGCTCATCGCCCTCGTGCTGATGCACCCGCGGCCCATCGACGGTCCGCGTCGCGCCGTGAGCATCGCGGCAATCAAGGAGGGAGTCGCGTTCGTCTGGCACCGCCAGGCGCTGCTCGGCTGCATGACGCTGGATATGTTCGCGGTCATCTTCGGCGGGGCCAGCGCTCTCCTGCCCATCTACGCCACGAACATCCTTCACGCCGGACCGCGAGGCTATGGTGTCCTCGCTGCCTCCCTCGATGGCGGAGCCCTTCTCACCTCGATCGCCCTCGTCATGACTCCACAGGTCCAGCGCACGGGTCGCGCGCTCCTCTGGGCGATCGGTGTCTTCGGTGTCGCCACGATCGTTTTCGGGCTGTCGCGCTCTTTCCCGCTCTCAGTGGCCGCATACATGCTCGTGGGCATGGCTGACCAGGTGAGCGTCGTCATGCGCCACACCACCGTCCAGCTGGCCACTCCCGACGAACTCCGGGGCCGCGTGAACTCTGTGAACATGCTCTTCGTGGGCTCGTCGAATCAGCTCGGCGCGGTCGAGTCCGGATTCGTCGCAGCCCTCGCCTCTGCCACAATTTCCGTCGTGAGCGGCGGGATCGGCTGCCTGGCGGTCCTGGCCGCGGTCGGAGCGAAGCTCCCGGAACTCCGCGCATACCGCGTCGACGGAGGCCACCTGCGCCGCACCGAATCCGCCGAGGATGTCGCTGTGGCGACCGTAAGCGGTCCCTGAACTCTCAGATCAGCGGTGCAGGTAACCGTGAGTAAGGCATGGCATGTCTCCGCGGCGCGCCTATAATCCCACCGCATCCACCTCGTCACCGGAGGGACCCAGAATGTCCGAATTCCAGAACCTCGCCCTTGACCGCGTTGGCACCGACGGGCGCGTCGGCCGCATCACGCTGAATCGCCCCGAGAAGATGAACGCTCTCTCTCAGGAGCTCTACTTCGAACTCAACGAAGCGCTGCACGACTACGAAGCGGACGACAGCGTCCGCGTAATCGTGATCAAAGGCGCGGGCCGCACCTTCAGCGCAGGCTACGACCTCACCCCCTCTCGCGGCGGCGCCGACGGCGTCGTTCGCCGCCACAAGGCCGTCGATGAGAAGGGCCGCCGCTTGATGATGGGCATCCGCACCGGGATGCAGCAGATCACGGACATCCAGATGTACTTCTGGAACATGGCCAAGGTCACGATCACCCAGGTCCACGGCTACGCCCTGGCCGGTGGCTGTGAGCTCGCCATGATGGCCGACCTCGTGACCGCCGCCGAGGACGCCCAGTTCGGGCATCCAGGCGTTCGCGGCCTCGGTGTCGCCCGTAACGGCGTCATCTGGCCACTCGTTATCGGCATGCGCAAGGCGAAGGAACTCTATTACACCGGCGCCAGCATCAGCGGCGTCGAAGCCGAGCGTATTGGCATGATCAATTACGCCTTCCCCGCCGCCGAACTCGATGAGCGCACCACCGCCTGGGCCGACGTCCTCGCGAACCTCAGTGCCGACCACCTGGCGATCCTCAAGCTCAACATGAACCGCTTCTACGAGAACATGGGGATCTACTCGTCAGTGCGCAGCTCGACTGACCTCGATGCCGCCGGCCAGTTCACCCAGCATTCCTACACCTGGCAGGACAAAATGCGCGAGGCCAACCAGACGGGCGGCGGACTGAAGGAAGCCCTCGCCTGGCGCGACGGCCCTTACCGCGACTATCGCGCCAAGAAGTAAACATCGCCAGTAGACACCGCCTGCCTGTGCAGGGCATCGGCAAGCGCGTAGGCTGCGCCCCAAATCCAGTCGCAGGTAACAGGCATGACTCAGACCGCAGATACCAGCATCACGCTGCGCGATGGCATCTTCGTCGGCCCCATCCGCCGCTCCGTCAACAACGCCATCAATTCGAAGGGCAGCATCCACGACGATGAGACCGCTTCGAAGCTCGGCCTTCGCGGCGGCACCGTGGCCGGGTCCGTCCATATGGACCTTTTCGGTCCGCTGCTCTCCAAGGCCTTCGGCGATGACTGGCTGAAGACCGGCTGCCTGTCGCTCTACTTCCTCAACGCCACGGTCGACCGCGAGCCTGTCCGTGCCTTCGTCAAGGCGCCACCGGCCGGTTCCGGCGACGTCTCCGTGGACGTGTGGGTAGAGCGAGAGGACGGGATGCGGGTCGCGGAAGGCACCGCATCCATCGGCAACCCCGGACGCCTCAGCGCCCTCATGGGACGCCCGCTGGACCGTTTCGATCCTGGTGACCTCCGCATCCTCGCCGGGATGGCCGTCGGAGACGCCATCGAAACAACGCAGGTGACCTACACCGTCGAACAGCAGGCCGCACGACTGAAGGTCATCACCGAACCGATGGACATCTACCTCGACTCGAAGTTCGGCGGGCCCGTCGTCACCCCGTCCGGGTACGTCGGCCTGCTCTACTCGCGCCCGGTGGAGACACTCCGCAGCAAGATCAAGGGTGCTGTCGGGCTATTCGGCGCCATCGAGTTCCGCAATATTGCCGGCCCGCTGATCGTCGGCCGGACATACAACGTGAGCGGCAAGATCATCGCCCTGGGCCAGAGCCCGAAGACCGAGTACTTCTGGTTTGACTCCTGGGCCGACGACGATGCCGGCAACCGCATCGCGAACCACCGCATGCTCCTGCGGTTCATGAAGGATTCGAGCAAGCTCTACCAGGAGTAGGCTGTTCCCATCGCGGTAGTCAGGCAGGCCCTCCGTTTGGGGGGTCTGCCGCATTTCATTTCGGGCGCGGGCTTCTCCGCAGGAAGATAGAGGACCTCCATGGACATCGGACTCATGGTCGAAGGGCAGAACGGGCTCACCTGGGAGCGCTGGATCCACATCCTTCAGATGGCCGAACGCCTGGGCTTCCCGACCCTCTTTCGTTCCGACCACTACTTCATCGGGAAGCAACAGGAGTCGCTCGAGGCTTACCTCTCGTTCGTCCTCGCCGCCCGTGAGACAAAGACGATTCGCTTCGGGCCCCTCGTCTCGCCGATTACCTTTCGCTCGCCCGTCCAGCTCGGGAGGATGGCCGCCCAGCTCGACGTCTTGAGTGGCGGGCGGTTCATCATGGGCCTCGGCGCCGGCTGGAACGAAGCCGAGCACAAGGCCTACGGCATCCACTTCCCACCCCTGAAAGAGCGCATGGACCGTCTCGAAGAGTCGCTCCATATCGTCAAAGCCCTCTGGTCCGAATCCCCGGCCCATTACACCGGCAAGTACTACAGCCTCGACGGGGCCGATTGCATCCCGAAGCCGGCTCCCGGCCGCCCATCGATCCTCATCGGTGGGAACGGCGAGCGCCGAACCCTGCGCATGGTCGCGGAACACGCCGGGGAGTGGAATTCAACCGGCGGCGGCTTCGAGACCTACGCCCACAAAGCCGAGGTCCTCGCGGCCCACTGTGCGGCGGTTGGTCGCGATCCGAAGTCGATCCGCCGCTCGATGATGACCTTCGGAGTCGTTGGGCCGAATGAGAAGGCTCTTGATGCGGCCACCGTGCGGGTCATGGGCATGTGGGGAGCACCCGCAGGTATCAGCCCCGCCGACTACCGCCAGACCTTGAAGAAGCGCGGGATGATCGTCGGCAGCACCGATGAGGTCATCGATATCCTTGGCCGCTACCGTGAACTCGGACTCGATGAACTCGACTTCCAGCACTTCAACTTCGACTCGGACGAGATCCCGGAGTACCTGGCCGCCGAGATCCTGCCGAGGGCAAAGAAGCTCTAGCGGGTCGCGCTTTGACCATGCCCGGCCGGGCGCTTGACTCGACCTTACTCCTCACGGCCCAGGAAACTGGGATTCCAGGCGGGGGCCACGTACTCTAGATTTGAAGTGCCCAGCGCGTTCCTCTTCGTTCACATCGGCCTTGACCCGGTCGCCTTCTGGCTTGGCCCCGTCGCGATCCATTGGTATGGCATCGGCTACGTCGTGGCGATCTCGCTCGGCCTCACGGTCGCGAAGCGTTATGCCCTTACCCGCGGGATTAGCGAGGACCAGTTCTGGGCCGTCGCCCTCTGGGCGGTGGCTATCGGCTTCGCCGGGGGCCGCCTCTACTACGTGGTTCAGAACGATCCCGGCAGCTACCTCGCCCACCCGTTCCGCATTCTCCAGGTGTGGAACGGCGGAATGGCATTTTTCGGGGCGATCACCGCAACCATCGCGACGGTCGCCTTCTTCGCCTGGCGGCGGCACTGGTCGCTCGGCGCGATGCTCGATACGGCGGCGCTCTTCGCCCTGGTCGGGCAACCCATCGGGCGGCTCGGGAACGTCGTAAACGGCGATATCATCGGCCCACCAACGCACCTTCCCTGGGGCTTCGTCTACACAAACGCCAACTCCTTCGCCCCGAGCAGTTCCGTTGCCTACCACCCGGCAGCGATCTACGAAATCATCGCCAACCTCGTCCTCATCGCCATCCTCCTCCCCCTCCGGAACAGGCTCCGCACCGGCTGGCTGGTGGCAGGCTACCTGGCGGGCTACTGCCTGACCCAGCTCGTCGTCTTCCACTGGCGCAGCGAGCCAATCATTGGGCTGGGGCTCCGCCAGGCGCAGTGGACCTCGATCGTCCTGCTCCTCGCTGACGCCGCCTTCGTCGCCGCGATGCTCGGCCGCGGAATGGGCCCGTGGCGCCCGACGGCACCTGCCAAGGCGGC
>DATCGT010000131.1:0-7174 GCA_036508775.1 Tepidiformaceae bacterium
CCATCCTCATCCACTCCCAGGAGGCATCCGTGGGCGAGGAGGTTCGAGATGACTTCGAGGCTGTTGGCTGCTGAGTCTCGTCCAATGTGCGATTGGATCGCATCCAGCGACACCGAGCCGAGCCTAACCACGATCAGGTTGAGCAAGGCCCAGTCCCTCGGAGTCAACTTCCGTACGAGGATCTCGCGGTGAGCCGGGGTGCCGATCACCGTCGCCAACGATTTCAGAAGCGACTTGCGGTCGCGTGCCGACGGGTCGAGGCCGAGCGTTCTCGCTATGCGAGCAAGGGCGGCCGAGCTGAAGGTTGCGAGCTGGGCGCTGAGCTGCCGCCCCGTGCGACTATTTTGCGACGACGACATCTATGAATTCACCCGGCGAGGCGTTTCTCCGAGCCGCTCGAGTAGCTTCTGAAGCGCCGGAAGGCGGTCGTGGTCAACGATCGCCGCTGTCGGCCCGAGTCTCAATACAACGAAACGATCGAGGCCCGCTGCGCTGAGTTCGTCAAGATGTGCGGCATCTGCGCATTCGATGATCGCCACACCCCTGAAGATCGTGCCCACACATACAACCCCCTCGCAGACTCGTCTGGGAGTCTACCAGTCCCCGGGTGGATGGGTCGCGCCCTCTGCACTGGAGAAGCCATTGGGGGCCGCGGCCACGCGGCAGGAATTGGAATGCTTGCCATCGCCGCGCCTCGTCGGGACTTGCGGCGGGCTCCCCGGTGCGTGCCAGCAGACGCCGAAATGTGCCACAACTCGTCGGTACAACCTCGCCCTGGTGCCGTAGACACCCAGTACCTCGATGACGAGAGTCAGGCCGCAACGACCGACCATTGAGGCTGCGACTCACGTCGTCGCTGACGGCGACGGTTCCTCACCCAACCCGGGCGGAAGCATCGAAGGCGGTGCTGATCCGCGGTTGCGTATCCCTTGAGCCGTACCGCTCCGCCATCCTTCGCAAGCGTGAGAGATCGAAGCGGCCGTCACGCAGGGCACGAGCCAGAGCATCCTCCAGTTCGTCTCGCGACGCGGCCGCCTGTTCGGCGCGCTGGAACATGCCAACGGCGAACCACTCCGGCGAGGGCTTCGCCGGGAATGCGACACGCCGCAGGACGAAGCGGCACCAAACCTTGCGGCGCCCCCGCATCCAGCGCTTCGAACGCTGCTAGACTCGTTGCTCCGGCGCACCAATTGGCGCATCCCAACAGTGATTCGAGGTCTTGTGGCATCGCTCTTCTTCGGTTCCCAGGTCAACAACGGCGCATCGTGGCAGCTGCTGCTCGAAGTCGCCCATGCAATGGACGCCGGACGCTGGCGTAGTCTCTGGGTCTACGACCATTTTGTCCCGCCGCTCGCCGGCGCCGACGAGTCACTCGATTGCGCTGAGGGCTGGTCACTTCTCGGCGGCCTGGCCGCGGCCACCAGCCGGGTGCGGATTGGCGCCCTGGTCACCGGAAACACCTACCGCAACCCCGCGCTGCTGGCCAAGATGGCCGCAACGGTCGACCAGATGAGCGGCGGACGACTCGAATTCGCCATCGGCGCCGGATGGCATGAGCGCGAGCACGAGGCCTATGGCTGGGACTTCCCATCTATGAAGGAGCGGTCGGACCGCCTCGAAGAGGCCTGCGCCGTCATCAAGGCGCTATTCTCAAGCCAGGGGCCTGTGTCGTACTCCGGCCGTTACTACCGCATGGTTGATGCACCGTTCGCCCCCAAGTGCGTCCAGACCCCACACGCGCCGATCATGGTCGGCGGCGGCGGCGAAAAACGAACGCTGCGAACCCTCGCCCGCTACGGCGACGTAATGAACGTCTCGGGCTCTCCCGAGCAGGTAGCGCACAAGATCGAGGTGCTCGCGAAGCACTGCGCCGACCTCGGACGCGATCCGGGCGAGATTACGAAGACCATCATGATCCCGGTCGCGCTCGTCGATGACCCGGAACGCGCTCACCGCTTCCTGGAGGCATACGGCGCGGGCATGTCGGGTGAAGAACGAGAGCAGAACCTTGCTATCGGTTCTGCGGACCAGATCCGAAAAGTGTTCGAACGCTACGGGTCGGTCGGCGTCCAGGGGATCATCATGTCCGGGATCCCGATGAACCCCCGGCTCTACCAGCGGCTCAGCGACGAGGTACTGGCAGCCTTCGACTGATCCGTGCGGGCCTCGGTCTTTTTAAGGCGTCCGGTCCGAACCCTGCCTGCAGCCATGTTGTCGGCAGGTCAGTACCGCTTGCTCTCATCGGACGTTCATCAATGCGTCCGCGCCGCTCCGAACCCACTCGTCTGACGGAAGACACGTAGCGCGCCCAGGCGGCGACCTCGTGCCAGAGAGTGTCGCCGCTCCTCTTCGGGCTTCTCCCGGGCGCTCCCGCCAGGCAAGCAACCGCGGGGCGAATTGCGAGGATCTACGCGGTGGTTGCCGCCACCGGCTCCAGGTTTAGCTGCGCCTCAAGCCTCCTCACGTACAGATTGGAGGCGAGTATGCTCGCACAAAAGCGACCCCGGAGACGTTCAACTTGCCACTTCCGCTCGAAGGCTTCCGTATCATCGACTGTTCCACGGTCCTCGCCGGCCCCCTGTCGGCCACCCACCTGGGCGACTTCGGGGCCGATGTGATCAAAGTTGAACTGCCCCAGGCCCAACCCCTGCCGATGAGGGCGACCCGTCTCCACGAAGAACGAAACAAACGGTCCATCACTCTCGACCTGCGAACTGAAGAAGGCCAGGAGATCCTCCTTCGGTTGGTCCACGATGCGGACGCCCTCATCGAGAACTTCCGTCCCGGTACATTCGAAAAGTGGAATCTGAGCCCAGAAAGGCTCCTCCAAGAGAATCCTCGCCTCATCATTCACCGGCTCAGCGCCTTTGGGCAGACGGGGCCGTGGAGTTCGCTGGGCGGATACGACCGCCAGGCCCAGGCCATCTCCGGAGCCACTTATGTCACGGGCTTCCCCGATTCGGAACCAGTCCGCAGCGGCTTCGCGACCGCTGACTACATGGCAGGCATCTGGGGGGCGTTTAGCATCATCCTCGCGGCCTACTGGCGGGATGTACGCGGCGGAACCGGCCAGGTCTCGGACCTCGCCCTCTTTGAGCCAATGCTCCGAGCGAGCGAAGGCTCGATTACCGAGTACGGCCTCAGCGGCACCGTCCGTGAACGTGCCGGCAACAGCAATCCTGGCGTCGTCCCGGCTGCGAACTTCATAACGAACGACGGCGTAACCGTCGCTATCAACGCGAACAACGACCATCAATGGGAACGGCTGGCACGGCTCATTGGCAGGGCCGACCTGGCCGGCGATCCGGACTACCGGATGCCTCGACGGCTCGGGCACGCCGACGAAATCTACGGGCTCATTGGCGAATGGGTGGGAGCCCGTGATGTCCGGGCGGTGGAGTCGGCGATGGTCGAAGCGGGCATACCCTGCGCTCCTGTCCTGAACGTTCGCCAGATCTTCGAACACCCCATGATCCAGGGCCGGGGGTCCATCGTGAACGTGCCGTGGGACGACAAGGAACTGGCGATGATAGCCCCACTACCACGGCTTTCAGCCTCGCCTGGCGAGATTCGCGCCGCAGCCCCACGCCCCGGCCAACATACTGTCGAGGTTCTCGAATCGATCGGTTTCGATGCCGACCAGATCGCCGGGCTCGCCAGGCGGGGCGTGATTGGCAACCCGGAATCGTGACTCAGTTCAACAAACGCTGCCCGGGGTAAAACCCTCCGCCGATGCCGCCGCCATGATCCGCGCCCAGGGATCGGCATCGAAGGCCGAAAGCGCTGCAGCACCGGGAGCGTTCGCAGGGTGCATGGCGCGCCACCGCGAGTTCGAGGCTCGGTACAACATAGGTCCGCAACACATCAATCGGCCGGGAGCAGGACGACACTGAGGATTCGAGCGCTTTTCGAGCAGCGAAGGAATCGGCGCGGACTGCACGACCCGACACGAGATGTCGCGACCGCATGGGATGCTGAAGACAACCCCCGGCACAGCAGTAGACTCAGGGGAATGGAGCCCATCATGAAGTTCTCAAGAACGAACATCGGCCTGTGATGGCACGCGCTGGCTTACCCCTCCTATCGAAGAGCCGCTTCACCGCCGGGCTTCAGTGTCTCGGGCGCCTGTACCGAGAGTGCTACCAGCGAGAACTCGCAACACCCCCGGACGCAGCTCTGCAGGCGCGATTTGACGCAGGGACCCGTTTCGGGGAGGTCGCACGAGACCTGCGTCCCGGAGGCGTGCTCGTCGATGAGCCATTCTTTCGCTACGACGATGCCGTGACGCGAACGCGCGAACTCCTGGCCGTCGGTACCCCCCATGCCCTGTATGAAGCGGCCTTCACTGAGGGCGGCGTTCGCGTTCGCCCCGACGTTCTCGCGAGGTCCGGTGCCGGGTGGCAGATGATCGAGGTGAAGTCCTCGACATCTGTGAAGCAGGAGCACATCCCGGATGCAGCCATCCAGCTCGTGACGCTGGAACAGGCCGGCATCAGCGTCGATCGCGTGTCTGTGGGCTACGTGAACACCGGTTATGTGTACAAGGGCGGGCAATACGTCGCTGACGAACTGCTGACGGTCGAGGACGTTACCACCAGGGCGCGTTCTTACGCCGAACAGGTCCCAGCCAGGCTTGCCGAGATGAGGGCAGTGCTCAGCGCAGACGAGCCTCCCCACAAGGAAGTCGAGAGCTACTGCAAGTCGCCGTATGTGTGCGAGTCCCGCGAGCACTGCATGAAGGGCGAGCCCGAGTGGAGCATCGAGGAACTCCCGCGAATCAACGACCGCCAACGACGGGAACTCAGGGCCGCGGGAGTCCGGGCGATCCCGGAGATCCCTGCCACGTTCCGGCTAACGCCGGCTCAGCAGTTGATCCGACGGGCCCTCGTCTCCGGCCGACCATATGTCTCACCGGGCCTTGGACGGGATCTCGCGAGGCTCGTTCCTCCCGTGCATTTCATCGACTTCGAGACGATCAACCCGGTTCTCCCGGTATACGCCGGGACGCATCCGTACGAGGTCCAGCCGTTCCAGTGGTCCGACCACGTGCAACAGGCCGACGGAAGCCTCGAACACTACGAATTCCTCGCTGAGGGCGATGTAGATCCACGAAGGGAGTTCGCGGAATCGCTGATCGACCGGCTCTCAGATGCCGGCACGATCGTCGTCTATAGCGACTACGAACAGGCCCGTTTGAAGGAACTCCAGAAGGCGTTCCCCGACCAGCACTCACCGATCCAGGATGTCCTCAACCGCAACTGGGTCGACCTCCTCAATGTCGTTCGCGAGCACTACTACCACCCGCAGTTCCACGGCTCGTACTCGATCAAGGCCGTGCTCCTCGCCCTGGTCCCGGGGTTCGACTACAAAGACCTCGGCATCCAGGGAGGCGAGGTCGCCTCCCTCGCGTTCGTCGAAACGGTCGACCCGCGGACTGCTCCGAACCGCCGTCGTGAGCTGAGAGACAACCTCTTGAAATACTGCGGGCGGGATACGGAGGCGATGGTCCGCATCGTCGACGTCCTGAAAGAGATCTGAGTCATCAGGCCTGCCCGAAGGTTGATCGAGGCTGGGGCCAGCCATTCGCTGCGAGGCGATACTTGCCTGGGGGCACCCATGTATGAAATCTCTCGCGATATTCGCTGCGGACGTCGCTAACGGACCCGACACACCAGGAACGTCCGTCGAGGGAGGATCCGACGCCGGTGATCATAGCTTTCTCCGATCCCGGTTCTGATTGCGGCCTGGTGCCGGCGGGATCGGGGCGCGGCTCGACTGGACCCCGTACACCCCGTCTCCTTTCGTCTCGGATCCTGGTGAGGGCCACACTTCGGGCGACCCCTGCAGCCCCGCCGACCCCTGCTTATGTGCGCGGGCGGTCAGGACGCGATCGACCTCGGCCGCCACGTCTTCGCGGGCACGGCCGAAACGAGCCGCCGATCTCTGGGCAATGGCCTGGACCCGGGCGGCGTCTATCGCTGTCGGCGCGTCCAGGCGTAGTGAGAATGGCGGATGGCGGTGTCCCTGCGATGACCAGCGTGCGTAACACTCGAAATCGTCGAGCGAAACGAGGTCCGACACCGCCAGATCCCCACCCATCTCGGGCGCCAGGTAACGAGCGTCCTCGGCGCTGACCTGAAAGACGGTAAGGCAGTCGATGTTGGCGAATATGGTTGGCCGGAGAGCTTGGTCGATAGCATCGAGCTTCGCGAGCGACTGAGTGACCAGGGTGAAACTCGCCCCGTATTTGCCGAGCTCGCTCATCATCCGCGGGTAGTCAGCTCCGCCGAGGGTGCTCGATTCATCGACGAGCGCGACTGCTGGAAGGTGTGCGCAAGCCGGTCGTAATTGTCGTGCCACCATGCCCAGAGCGCCTGGTCCAGCACCTGCGACATCACAGCATCGCGGAACCCCTTGGTGGTCAGCAGCGGTACGACGTCCAGCAAGGTGTACTGCTCGTCGCGCGGACGGACCTGGTTTGCCTCGTGCAGACAGAGCAGAGCAGCCCGCAGCGCCCCCTCCATGCGCGGGCCCCAGGCCTCGGGCCAGAGACGATGGAGCATCGCAACGATGTTCTCGGCGGTGCGATCGCGGTTGGGAAAGAGCGCGACGTCGAGAAGGTTGAGCCCGACCGGCCGCTGGCGATCAGTGAAGTTCAAATACGCGGTCCGCTCCTCGAGTCCCGGCGGGACGACGGAGAGGACGCTTTCGGCGAGGTCCTGGTGGGGGTCGATTACGACGAGGAGCAGCCGCTCCTGGCCGGAGTCGATCTGCCGCCATGTGATCATCGAGGGCCTAACGAACCGATATTCGAAGCTGGACGTACGTTTCGAAGTCGGGGAGTCGACTAGCCGACTGAGGGACCATTAACCGGCCCCTGTGTCACTGCGATTCCTGTTTCGCAACCTTGAAGATGGAACTATGCCGCGTCAGAGCGACTTCTCGCCCGTCGGCGCCGAAAACGGTTCCGTCGGTGACCGAGTAATGGTGGCCGTTGCGCTCAAAAGCGTCACGGAAGTGGCCCGCCACGGTTAGCGGCTCGTCCGGGTCAACGAAGTCGAGGTATTGAACCTGGCTGTTCGTGTGCAACGCCGGGCCGGCGTAGTCCCAGACTGCGTGGACGTACCAGGTCATCCGGCCGCTAATCGCCGCCGGGCTGAGGACGCGTCGGCCG
>DATCGT010000132.1:0-8533 GCA_036508775.1 Tepidiformaceae bacterium
CCTCATCGGCCAGCAGTTCACCGGTGACCAGTACTTCCAGGGCCGCCCGTCGGCTGCTGGCGCAGGCTACGACGCTTCGAACTCGAGCGGTTCGAACCTGGCGCCAACCAGCGACAAGCTGATCAACGGCATCCACAATCAGGCCGACCCGAGCACCAACTTTGACGGCCTCGTGGACCGAGCCACAGCGTTCCGCCAGGCGAACAGTGTTGACGCGGGCGCCCTGCTCCCTTCCGACGCCGTAACCGCATCCGCGAGCGGCCTCGACCCGCACGTCAGCCCGGCGACCGCCCTCCTGGAGGTCAGCCGTGTGGCGAAAGCGCGGGGCGCCTCGGAGGCCGATATCCGCGCGCTCGTGAACGAGTACACGGAAGGCACCGTACTCGGCTTCATCGGTCAGCCGCGCGTGAACATCCTCAAACTCAATATCGCGCTTGATCAGCGATATCCTGTGAAGAAGTGAGACCTGACGAAGAACAGCGGCCCGACCCCAATGCCATCCTCCAGAAGATCAAGAAACAGGAGGAGCGGGAGACACGGGGTCAGCTCCGGATCTACCTGGGGGCCGCTCCGGGAGTCGGGAAGACCTATGCCATGCTCCAGGAAGGACGACGCCGGGAGAAGCGGGGTACGGATGTCGTGGTGGGCTTCGCTGAAACGTACGGGCGCCCCCTGACCATCGAGGCACTCGAAGGCCTGGAGGTAATCCCCCGGAAGAAGATCGAATACCGCGGTGTCGTCCTCGAAGAGATGGACACCGCGGCAATCATCGCGCGGCGGCCACAGGTGGCGCTCGTCGACGAACTCGCGCATACCAACGCCCCTGGCTCGAAACACGAAAAGCGCTGGGAGGACGTGGAAGAGATCGTTGCGGCTGGTATCACCGTCATCTCGACCCTGAACATCCAACATCTGGAAAGCCTCAACGACGTGGTTGCAGGGATCACCGGCGTGCGTGTGCGTGAGACTGTCCCGGATGCCGTCGTCGATCGAGCCGACGAAGTCGAGCTGGTCGATATCTCGCCCCAGGCACTGCGGGCGCGGATGAGGCACGGGAACATCTACCCGTCAGAGCAAGCCGAACACGCGCTCGCGGGATTCTTCCGCGAGGGCAATCTCGCGGCCCTCCGCGACCTCGTCCTGCGCCGCGTCACCCTCGAGGCCGACCAGCAGCTCAATGAGTACATGCGAGAACACGACCTGAAGGGGTGGGAGACCGGCGAACGCTGCCTCGTCCTGATCGACAACACGCCAGCATCAGAGGTGGCCATCCGGCGCGCCTGGCGCCTCGCGCATTCCGTGGAGGGTGAACTCGTGGCGGCCTACCCGGCTCCACTGCTGCGCGAACAGGGCATGACGCACATCCTCACGGTTGCGATGGACCTGAACGCCCGCCTCAAGGAGATCCCCGGGCTCGACCTCGTCCGAGAACTCAGCGACCTGATCGTCACCGAGAACGCGATTCACGTGACCATTCTGGCCGACCCACAGCGCAGCATCGCCGGGTTCCGGCGACTGTCCCTGGCGGACCGGGTGCTACAACGGCAACCCCACGTCGACCTGCACCTGGTCGCCCGCCGCTGAGGCGTTGCCGCGGCTGGACGGGTCGGTCGCGAGCAGAGCTTCCCGCATTCTTGATAGCCCGCGGCGCACGCTTCAGAGGGATTCGCATGCGTACAGCAGACATCACTTCGCCCAGACAACCCCGGCCGACTGCCATCGCCGGCTCCGCCTTCGCGCTGCTCTACGACGCCGACTGCGGGTTTTGCCGCGGGATCTTGGCCTGCATCCTGCGATGGGACCGGCAGAGGCGCCTCCGACCGATCCCGCTCCAATCGCCCGAAGCTGCCCTCCTGGCGCCGATGGCCCCGGAACTCAGGGCGCGGTCCTGGCACCTGGTGTCCCCATCAGGGAAATGCTGGAGCGCGGGCCACGCTATCGCACCACTGATGCGCCTGCTGCCGCGTGGGCGGCCGATCGCGGTGCTGGCCGTTCTCTTCCCCGGGGCGACGAACGCCGCGTACTGGTTCGTCGCGCGACACCGCGCCGGGCTGGGAAGGCTCACCGGATCGACCTGCGGGATGCCGCGCTGATCGCGAGGCGATTCAGCGGTTCACGAGCCTCACATAGGCCCGGAGGCAACGCTCCGCGCTGGGTGCGGTGGCGACGCCGGCTTCCGCCAGGAAGGTGGCCATCGGCGAAGGGCCTGTCTCGTCCCCGAGGACATAGAGCACCGGCTTGCCCGTTGTTCGCCGTGCATCGGCCAGCATCTGGCCGAATCCTTCGATGTCGATCCGAGATCCGCCGATCACGACCGCGGCATCAACACCGTCGTCTGCGAGGACCGCTCGGAGACAGGGTCCGTAGATTTCGGCCGCTCCCTGTATCACCATCCCCACATCGACGGGATTGCGAACGCTCGTCCCGGCTGCCGCGACAACGACCCGGAGTTGGCCGAGCGTTCTCTCGGAGAACTCCGCCAGTTCGAGCCCGGCTTCCTCACACGCGTCGCTGGCGCTGACGGCGGGCCCGCCCGGCCCTGTCACAATCGCTATCCGTCTTCCCAGCCCAGTCGTCCGCGCCAGCGCTGCCGCGGCGGACACAGTGTCGACCAGTTCGTCGGCTTCGCGAACGAGGATCGCCCCCGACTGGCGAGCCATTCCCTGCCAGACGGCGTAACTTCCCGCGAGCTGTCCGGTGTGCGAGCGAGCGGCGCGGGCCCCGGCCGCGACCCGGCCTGCCTTCCAGATGACGACAGGCTTCGAAGCTGCAGCCGTTCGAAGCGCCTCCTGGAAGCGACCGCCGTCGGGAACACCCTCGATATACGCGGCGATCGTCGTCGTCTCGGGATCGGCTGCGAGGAATTCCAGGTAGTCGGCCGCGTTCAGGTCGAGTTGATTTCCCATGGAAACCGCCTTGCTGAAGCCCAGCCCTTTCGCGGCGACAGCCCGCACGAGCATCTGGGTCAATGACCCCGATTGCGAGATAAGGCCTACCCCACCGGCCGTCGACGGCATGGCGGGAAACATGGCGATCCCGCGTCGCGGGTTGTATACGCCCATGCCGTTCGGGCCAATGAGCCGTGTTCCGCCGGCCGCGGCAAGCAGGCGGCGCGCGCGTTCGTCTCCCTCAGCGGTAGCGAGTTCATTGAACCCGGCCGTAAAGAGGGCAACGCCGGGCACCCCCCGAGCGGCGCAGTCAGCCACGACGGCGATGGCCGGCTCGGCCTGGAGTGTCAGAACGGCGAGGTCCGGTGTCTCGGGCAAGGCAGCGATAGACGGGTAGGCTTTGACCCCCATCACCTCATCCGCCGAGGGGTTCACGACGTAAACCTGCCCCTTGAAACCGGGATTGAGCAGGCCCTGCAGAAAGACGGCACCCTGCTTGCCCTGTCGCGAGACCCCCACGACAGCGACCGATCGCGGCTCCAAGAGAGGGCGGAGGGCATCGTAGGTATTCATGGCACCCGCACTATACGACCCCCCGGAGGCGAAGGGGCCGGTGGCGCCATGTGCGTCTCCGATTTAAGGGGTGACGGGAGGCCGCAAACGCGGCTACCCTTTGCGCGGCGCGGCTGCGGTCTGCTGCTGCCTTCGCCGGATGAGTCCGGCGACTACATGTGCAAAGGAGCCAAACAAGATGAAACTCACGAGCGATACCTTCAGCGATGGCGACTACCTCAAGGCGGAACAGATCGTGTCAACCGATTTCGGATTCGGATGCGCCGGGGGCAACCAGTCACCCCACCTGAAGTGGGAAGGCGCACCCGAAGGCACAAAGAGCTTTGCTGTCACCTGCTACGACCCCGACGCGCCGACCGGGAGCGGTTTCTGGCATTGGCTGGTCGTGAACATCCCGGCCAACGTCACCGAACTCGCGGTTGATGCGGGCAACCCGGCCAGCGGGAAGCTCCCGGCGGGCGCCCTCCAGGTCAGAACCGACTACGGCAAGCCCGGCTATGGCGGCCCCTGCCCTCCCGCGGGCGACCACCCGCACCGCTATCTCTTTACGGTCTTTGCGGTCTCACGCGACACTCTGCCCGTGACGGCAGACACCTCCGCGGCGGTCGTCGGCTTCAACCTCAACTTCAACACACTGGAGAAGTCCGTTCTGATGGGGCTTTTCAAGCGCCCGGCCTAGGAAGACCATGAGGGCCGTCCAACGCCGGGATCCGGCATGTTGGTCGCAGACGGACAGAATCCGGTCGGGCGCGGTAGACTCAGGGCCGCAACCGCACCCCTACAGCGCTCCGTCTGAGCGGATGGGTGATTGGATGGGTGATCGATGACGCAACCACCACACGACGAGGGCCGGCTCGGCCCACCTCCGCCGATTTTTCGTTTTCCCTACGGTGATGGCGGAACTCGACGCGTCGCACGGTCGCGGGGAACCTGGCGCTGGGTCGTCATCGCCGCAGGAATCCTCGCCGCCTTTGTGCTGCTGAACATCGCCAGAGGCATTTACGTTGACGTCCTCTGGTTCGATAGCGTCGGGTTCCGGTCCGTCTACACGACGGAGATAACGACGAAGGTCTGGTTGTTCCTCGCCGCGACAGTGGTCGCGTTCCTGGTGATCCTCGGCAACGCGTTGCTGGCACGACGTCTCGCACCCGCGGCTGATACCCCGGGATTCGAGGTGTCCTACGAGCTCCGACAGCTGTTCTCGGCGATCGAAGCGTCCGCCGTTCACCGCATTCTGCTCATCGCCGCCATCGTCCTGTCGTTCCTTGCGGCCCTGAATTTCGGATCAGCAGCCGCAAGTCACTGGAAGGACGTGCTCCTGTTCGCGCATTCCCAGTCGTTTGGGACCACGGACCCGCAATTCCACCGTGACCTCGGGTTTTACGTCTTCCAGCTACCTGTCTACCAGTTCGCCGTCGACTGGCTCTTGGCCGCGCTCGTGCTCGGCTTCATCGCGTCGGTTGCGGTCTACGCCCTTCGCGGAGTGCTTTACGGATTCCGAATCGACGCACCCCGCCCGATCATGCGCCACATCTTCGATATCGAGTCGCCCCGGTGGATCAAGCTCCACCTCTCTCTGCTGATCGTTGTCTTCTTCCTGATCCTGATTGTGCGGTTCTACCTCAGCCGGTTCTCACTGGTCTATTCCTCCCAGGGCGTCGACGTCGGAGCTTTCTACACGGACCTGCACGCGACCCTTCCGATGATCTATGTACAGATGGCGGTCGCGGGCATTGCCGCGGCGCTCGTGCTGATTGGTCTCTACCGCGGTGGCCTCGCGCTCCCGGCCGGGGCCCTGGTGATCTGGATACTCGCCTCCACGCTCAGTGGCATCTACCCGGCGATCGTTCAGCGCTTCTCCGTCCAGCCCAACGAACTGGCGAAGGAAGAACCTTACCTGGCGCGGAACATCGACATGACCCGCTACGCCTACGGCCTCGACAAGATCGACGAGCGCCAGTTCCCCGCGAATGCCCAGGCCACTGACGCGGAGGTCCAGGCGAACCAGGACACGATCAACAACGTGCGCTTGTGGGATCCGGACCCTCTCAAGCTGGCTTTAAACCAGATCCAGACGATCCGGCCGCTCTTTGAGTTCCGCGACGTCGACGTCGACCGATACACGATCGATGGCAAATACCGGCAGGTGCTGCTGAGCGCTCGCGAACTCAACCCAAACAACCTCCCGGCAAACGCCCAGACCTGGGTCAACCGGACGCTGCAGTTCACTCATGGCTATGGCTACACGATCGCTGCGGTGACCGTGGCGCAGCCCGACGGTTCGCCGAGCCTCATCGAACAGGACATCCCTCTCGCGGGCCCTATCACAACGGCCCGGCCGGAGGTGTACTTCGGCGAAGAGCCGGACCATTTCATCATCGTCGATGGCAACCAGCCGGAGTTCACCCCGGCAGCGGGAGGCGAGAACGTCCAGACGAAGTTCCAGGGCAGCGGTGGGGTCAAGCTGAGCAGCATCATCCAGCGGGTGGCCTACGCCTGGACCTTCGGTGATCCGAACATCCTCATCTCGGGTGCCATCAGCAACAACAGCCGCATCATCTATCGGCGGAACATCCAGCAGCGCATTTCGGAGATCGCACCGTTCCTGAAGCTCGACGCCGACCCATATCTCGTGGTCGACCAGGACAACATGTACTGGATCCAGGATGCCTATACGGTGACCGACCTGATCCCATACGCGCACCGGATCAACGGCCTGAACTACATGCAGAACAGCGTGAAGGTCGTCGTGAACGCCTACTCGGGCGAAACGACGTTCTACGCTGCTGAGCCGGACGAGCCCATCCTCAAGGCCTATGCGGCCGTCTTCCCACACCTCTTCCGGCCGCTTTCCGATCTTCCGGACAGCCTGAAGGCCCATCTCCGCTACCCTGAAGACCTCTTCCACTTCCAGACGCAGGCCTACCTGCGCTACCACATCACTGATGTGAGCCAGTTCTACCAGCAGGAAGATCAGTGGGACATCCCCACCGTTGCCTCAGGGAGCCAGGACCAGGCCATCCAGCCCTACTACGTCATCGCGCGCCTGCCCGGCGAGACGAAGGAAGAGTTCATGCTCATCCTGCCGTTCGTCCCAAGGAACCGGACGAACGCCATCGCCTGGATGGCGGCGCGGTCAGATGGAGATAACTACGGCAAACTCGTGGCGTTCCGGTTCCCGGCGGGAGTGAGTGTCCCCGGCCCGACCCAGGTAGAACGTCGTATCGATTCCGATGGACGCGTATCGCAGCAGCTGACCCTGTGGAACCAGTCCGGTTCCAAGGTCATCCGAGGAGACCTGCTGATGATCCCGATCGGCAGCGCCAATCTCTTCATCGAGCCGCTCTACCTCGCCGCGACGGCGGGCGGAAATGAGATCCCCCAGCTCAAGCGAGTGGTCGTGGTAAACGGGGACAACGTCGCCATGGAACCAACCCTCTCCCGGGCGATCGATGTCCTCTTCGGCCGGGCTGATCCTTCGGGGCTCGATAGCGGTGGGGCTTCATCATCAGCGTCACCGACTCCGGGCACCGGTACCCCGACCGCGACGGCAACCGCCACCCCCACGCCCGGCAGTGCAACACCAGTGACGGGCGGAACCCCGGTAACGGGCAGCGACCTGACAGCGCTCATCGCCCAGGCGGAGGACGTCTACAACAGCGCCCAGGCGGCTCTGCGAGCGGGCGACTTCGCCGGGTACGGGGCACAGACCGCCATCTTGAAGCAACTCCTCGACCGTATCTACCAGGTGGTGCCGACCGCAACCCCGACGCCGGCACACTGACAGCACGCTTCTTCACACGAAGGTGAGGGTCTTCACGGCGCAGGTCCGGGGTTGCGATGCTGCCCCTATGGGCTGATCCCACCTGTGGCGCCGGGCTTTGCGATCTAGTGTCGAAGCATGCGGTTCACCGTGCAGATGCTCTCCCGAACCATGCCAGCCGGTGCGATGGCTGTCCTGGCCCTCCTGCCCTCAGCTCCCGCTACTGCGGCCCCGGGCGTACCGGACACGCTGGTCACGGGTCACGTGGCGGGAGCCCAGGCCGGCCACCATGTCGGCGTTACTGCGAGCGGAATCGCCTGCCGGGTTGTAGCAGGTGGCATCACCGATGCCGCGGGCGCCTACCAGGTCGTCGTGAGCGGCTGCCGTCCCGGCACTGCGACCGTCACTGTAGATGGCCGCGCTACAGCAACGACGTTCTCGATCCGACCCGGGGTTCCGATCAACGCCGATAGCCAGAATCCCGCTAAGACGCCCGCTCCGCCGCGGACAACCGCGACACCGACCCAACGACCGCGCCAAAGTCCACCCACTCCAATAACGAAACCTTCCACGACGCCATCCCCCGGGAAGCCGACAGTCCTCCCGAGAACGGCAGCTCCAACTTCAGGGGGCATGCAGGTCCCAGACGGGCTGGTGACAGGGACGATCGCCGGGGCACGACAGGGGCAGGTCGTTAGCGTCGCCCTCGGCGGGAAGACCTGTGCCTCCAAAGCCGGCGGTCGGACCGACAGCAGCGGCGCTTTCGCCCTCGTAGTGGGTAACTGCGGTCCCGGGCCGGCAAGTATCCTGCTGGACAGCGCTCAAACCGGGATCACTTTCATGGCTCATCCGGGTGTTCCCATCGTGGTCAGCGGCAAAGTCGCCACCCCCTAACGCCGATGTCTTCGGGGGCTCCCAACCACAGACAAGAAGAAGCCCGGTGCCTTTCGGCACCGGGCTTCAAACGTTTACCGAAGGCGAGCGTTAGTCGGCGACGAGCACCAGCGTGCTGGTCGTCGAGAGGCTGCCGCCCGTGCCGTTGACGACACACGAACGAGCCTTGGTCTGCTTGCCCTTGATGCCGTGGATGCCGTCCTCAGCTGTCTGAGAGAGCTGCCGGTAGGCTTCCACCATCAGCTGCATCCCGTACATCCCCGAGTGGTTGAACGAGAGCCCGCCGCCGTTGGTGTTTATGGGCAGCCGTCCACCGGGAGCGGCATGGCCATCCTTCCACAGCGTGAAGCCCTCGCCGCGCGGGGCCAGGCCAAGCATCTCTGCGGTGATCCCGGCGGTAACCGTGAAGGAGTCG
>DATCGT010000133.1:0-5936 GCA_036508775.1 Tepidiformaceae bacterium
GGTTCGTGAGGCCGAGCGTTCAGTCCGAGAAGTTGACCCGAAACTGCTACCGCTCAAAGGCGTCCCCGAGAAGCTGCGCTCGCTCGATGAAGGCGCGGAGCAATTGCGCCAGGCGATCGTCTCGAATCGCAACGAAATCGACAACGCCCTCCGCATCCTTCATTCCGAAGCCGAACACGATCGGCAAGAACGCTCCGAAGCCTTTAAGCGCATCGAGTCCGCGAACAGCCAGCTCGGCCTGCTGCTTGCCGATATCGCCCAGGTCCAGAGCCAGGCTTTCCAGGTGTCTCAGGTCTCACAGTCGCTGGCCGAACGCCAGCGCGAGATCGAGGCCCGTGTCGACCAGTTCGGTCTCCGCCTTGATCGCTCCATCGACGTAAACAAGGACCTCGAAGAGCGCATCCGGAACGTTCTCGTGAGCGAGCAGGATGAGCGCTTCGAGGTGGTTTTCGAGCGCCTCCAGGTGGTCGGCGAGATGGTGAAGCGCGCTGAGGACATGATTCTCGCCGCCAGTGCCGAAAAGACCATGCGCGATGAAGTCCTCGATGAGATCAAGATCTGGCGATCCGAACATCAGCGCATCGACACTCGTCTGAATTTCCTGGAAGAGGTCACGGGCAAGCTCACGGGGCTGGTGGACCGGGTCCAGGGAGAGATTACCCTGCTCGAAGGCCGCCACAGCGGCCTTGGTGAGCGGGTGGCTAATATCCGGCGCGACATCGCCGAGGTTGTTGACCATGTGCGCGAGGAATTCGCCAAGTACAACACGATGATGGAAAAGCAACGGCGGAAGCAGATCCAGGTTCTCGAGCAGGAGCTTCGCGAAATGAAGTTCCACGCATTCCACCCACCGGAGGAGAAATGATCGACCAACTCCCCGCCGTCCGCGGCGTTCTGCACCACTGGGGGAGCGTGCTTCCGCTGACCTCGGCGACTCCGATCATCTCGCTCGGTGAGGGGGATACCCCCCTTGTTCGTTCCGTGCACATCGAGAAGTTGTGCGGGCTCGACGAACTCTGGTTCAAGCTCGAAAGCTGCAACCCTACGGGCTCGTTCAAGGACCGTGGAATGGTCATGGCCGTGGCGAAAGCCCTCGAGACTGGTGCGCGCGGGATCATGTGCGCCAGCACCGGAAACACAAGCGCCAGCGCCGCCGCCTATGCGGCTCGTTGCGGGCTCGAATGCTTCGTGCTGGTGCCGGGCGGAAAGGTCGCCGCTGGCAAAATGGCGCAGGCCATTGCCTTTGGCGCCCGCATTATCGAGGTCGATGGCAACTTTGACGATGCCCTCAAAGCCGCAATTGATCTGACTTCGCGGCACCCGGTTTCGCTCGTGAACTCGGTCAACCCATTCCGCATCGAAGGGCAGAAGACGGCCGCCTTTGAGATCTGCGAGAGCCTGGGCGATGCACCCGACATCCTTGCGATCCCCGTTGGCAATGCTGGCAACATTACCGCGTACTGGAAGGGCTTCTGCGAGTGTGTCGAGCTGAATCGCTCAACACGGCACCCGCATATGTTTGGTTTCCAGGCTGCTGGCGCTGCCCCCATCGTTCTCGGGGTGCCCGTCCCTGAACCCCACACGGTCGCGACCGCGATCCGCATCGGCAATCCCGCGAGCTGGAAAGGCGCCACCACCGCGCGCGATCAGAGCGAAGGCCTGATCGAGGCGGTCACCGATGAGGAGATCCTGGCGGCCTATCGACTGCTGGCAAGTCGTGAAGGCGTATTCGTTGAGCCCGCAAGCGCAGCCAGTGTGGCGGGGCTCCTCAAGCTCGCTGCGGCGGGGCGAAGTCACGGCGGACGTGCCGTTGCCGTGTTGACCGGAAATGGCCTGAAGGACCCGGACACCGCCCTTTCGCAGAACGTTCCGGACATCCGCAAAGCCGGCGCCACCGTCGAAGGAATCGAGCGCGCGCTGGGCTGGTAAGCCGGGAATCTTGGCGTCCCGTCACCTTTTCCACGGCGCGAAAGAGGCCCCCCAACGGCCTGTCCAAATCTTATCACTAACTAGTAGCATGTCATCCGTTTGATAGGTTTGGATGGTATGGGATTCTGCTGGGATGCTGTCCGGCCAAATGGTTGGAAGGTGACCAACGATGCATGGACGCAATTCAAATTAGGGGAAAGTAATTAGGGGCCGGCGGACGTGTGGCGCGGACACGACATCCGGCGCAGCCCCATTCGCTTTTTACCGTGAATCCTTCCAGCAGTCAAATACAGCTTTGCTTCTGGTAAATTTGCCATGGACCCGCCTGAACCCGGGCTCTCGGGTGCTACAACAGCAAATAATCGCCCGCATGTTGTGCCGACGGACCTGCAAAAGCTGGCTGGTTGGCCTGAGGGGAAGGGAGAACGATAGGGGGCCGGCGGACGTGTGGAGCGGACACGACATCCGGCGCAGCCCCTTCAATAATGTGTCAAGCTTTGTCTTATTGATCAAGGATTCTTGGGTCCGGTCGAGCTTCCCCGATCGTCCCTTAACTTGACCACCTTTCCCCGTCGCCTGAGACTTCAAAGCGACATGAAGACACTCCCTCTGCGGCTTGCCCTCCTTTTCGTGGTTGCTTTCCTGGCTTTCAGTGCGGTCATGCCGGCGGGCGCCCTTGAGTTGCCCCGGGATCCCGCATCCGTGGTTCCCGTGCTGAGCCCCGCGGAGTCCGCAGGGACGGATGTCATGCCCATGGTGGTCTGGAGCATCGTCACAATCCTTGGCGCTGGCGTTGTTTTCGGAACGCTCTACCTGTTGAAGCGACGCGTCGGTGGCTTCCCGGCTAACCCTGCCTGGGTGGCCCCTATCACCATCATGCCGAGCAAGGACTTCGCCGACGAAGGTTCGTTCGGCGAGTCGCCGGACACTGGAGCTCACCACTGATCTCAATGCTTGTCGGCTGGCACCTCTAACCGCGAAACTCAGTAGCGGTGAGGCGCCTTTTGCTCGCGACGAACAACCCAGGCAAGGTCCGTGAGTTTCGGCGCCTGCTTGCTGGTTTGCCTTTTGAGCTGGTTACCCCGGCTGATCTCGGCATCTCCATCGATGTCCCCGAGACAGGCTCAACCTATGCCGAGAACGCTGGCCTGAAGGCCCGGGCCTTCGCCCGCGCTGCTGACTGCCTGGCGCTCGCCGATGATTCCGGGATCGAAATCGATGCCCTGGATGGTAGGCCCGGCGTCTTCTCGGCGCGCTACGGTGACCCATCGCTGGATGACGAGGGTCGTACCCGGCACCTGCTGGATGAACTCCAGGGAGTCCCGCCGCATCTGCGGACCGCTCGCTACCGCGCCCTCGTCGCTATTGGGTCACCGGACGGCGAGGTGGCGCTCTTCGAAGGCGTTCAGGAGGGGAGAATCGCGGACGCTCCCCGTGGAGATGGCGGCTTCGGCTACGACCCGGTATTCCTCGTCGATGAGACGCGGAGGCAGTCCGAGCTCCTCGAAGCGGAGAAGGACGCGATCAGCCATCGTGGCTGCGCCGTTCGCGCCGCCGCGGGGTTTCTCCGGAGGCTCGCTGGGTGAACGGTCCGCGAATTCTCGCGCCCGTCCTCCTCGTCGCGTCTCTTGTTGCTTCCTGTGGCGCCGGCTCCACCTTCCCCACTCCCGGGCACTGCCCCTCGCCAACACCTCTGCCAGCGCGCGTTCCGAGCCCCGCGAGTCGCGCGCCCCAGGGAGAGAACGAGTATCGGCAGATCCTTTTCGCCGGCATCGATCAACTCACGAAGCTCACCGCTGACTTCAAGACCCGTTGGCCCGGGACCGGGTTCTCGGCGGCGTCTGCCTTTCGAACGGATTTCGCCACCTACGTCGATCAGTCCACCTGCGTCGCGCAGGGGATGCTCGGCCAGGTCCCACCTGCCGCAGCCGACGCCGACTTTGTTGATGCCTTCGATGCAGCCGTCCACGACTTCGTGACGGCGGAGGCGAGAGCGAGGGACGGCGTGCAGGCACGGAATGCCACCGTCTATCGTGACTGGAACACGAGTATCGACGGGGCGATCAACACCATCCGCGACACGTTCCGCCGGTTCCCGCAGGCCCCATTCGGGCCGGGCCTTCGACGCACTCCCACCAACTGAGCGCGGAGGCCGCGCGTTCGTCCCCTATCCCCGGGGCATACCAAGTCCGCGCTGGGCGATGATGTTCCGCTGGATCTCTGTCGTTCCCCCCGCGACGGGGCCGGAGGCGGCGAGCAGGTATGACGTGACCAGTCGTCCTCGCAACGCTGCCCACGGTGAGCCTGGTTGAAGCTGCCCTCCCGTGCCCAGGAGGTTCACGCCCGCGTTGGCGACCTTGATCCCGAAGAGAGCCATCCAGACCTTTCCCATGCTGGCTTCGTAGTTGGGCACCTCTCCCCGCGACTGCAGCCACGCGGTCCGGTACGCAAGGAGCCGCCCGGTCTCCGCCTCCACGGCCAGGTCCGCGAGCTTCACCCGGGTTTCCGGTTTGTCCCACGGGCGACTACCGTGGTGGTCTTCCTGTGCCCATCGGATCAGGTCATGCACGGTTCGTCGGGCTCCGCTGATTGCCGCGATATTCGATCGCTCGAAGTCGAGCGTGGTGGTTGCGACGTACCATCCGTTGTTCTCGCCACCGAGGAGGTCGCTTGCCGGTACCCGGACGTCCTCAAAGAAAACCTGGTTGAAATCGCGGCGGTACGCCATGTTCGGGATGCTGCGCACGGTAATCCCCGGCGCCTTCATGTCGACGATGAACGCGCTGATCCCTTTGTGCTTTGGGACAGCGGGGTCCGTTCGGGCGAGCAGCAACATCTTGTCCGCCAGGTGGGCGTTCGAAGTCCAGATCTTCTGTCCGCTGACGACGTATTCGTCCCCGTCGCGCACCGCTTTCGTTTCCATACTCGCCAGGTCGCTGCCGGTGCCCGGCTCGCTGAACCCCTGGCAATACCAGGTTTCGCCGGCCGCCATCGCCGGGAGCAGGCGGGCCTTCTGCTCGTCGCTCCCGTGGACAAGCATGGTTGGCCCGGTGATCCCGATCGTGAAAAGACGGCCCCCGGATGGCGCGCGGTGATACGCCAGCTCTTCGTTGAGGACGAACTGTTCGATCTGCCCCTTGCCCAGTCCCCCGTAGGCCTCCGGCCAGGCCGGTGCGAACCACCGCCTCTCGCCAAGCTTGCGGGTGAACTGGCGTGCGAACGCGTTCTGCTCCTCGGCGTCGAAGAAGTCGTCGTCTCCTTCGAAGTCGGTGGGAAGTTCCGCTTTTAGGAATTGCCGCAGCTCGGTGCGCCACGTTTCGGTTTCTGGTAAGAGGCGAAAGTTCACGTGGGCCAGTCTACTACGGACAGCTTCGACAGCTTGTGGGGTCCGGTCCCGGAGTCAGTGAAGCTCCGCGGCCACGGTTGCCGTGGCCGTGCTGCTCTTGTCGTCGTTCTGTGGCCCGAAAAGCCCCGCCGGGGCAGCCATCATTAGTGTCGCCAGCATCGCCGCTACGAGGACGAAGAGGATCAGCAGCTGACTCCAGTAAGGGGAGGCCCACTTCGGGACCCAGGGCAGGCTGCTCTCGTGCGGACGCGCGTTGTGCGCGCGACGCACTCCCGTTGTAACGCTTGCCCATCCAATATCGTAGGCCGGGCAGGATGTGTGACTCGCCCTGAAGCAGAAGCCGCTCTGATGCGTGCTCGAAATGACGTACCGGCTGCCTGGATCCTGGTAGCAACGGTTCAGCTCGGAGGGCACCGCACTTGGCGTCGAAGGGTCTTTCGCGAGCCCCAGGAACGGACAGATAGTCACTGACAGCGGAGTGCTCCTTGGGATGCCCGCCGGACCACCTACCTCAGGGCTGCGCCGTGCCCCGGCGGCCTAGCAGTCCAGCGATTCGGCGCAGGACGATGCTCAGTGCAACGACGATGATGCTACCGCCCAGTGCCTGGACGAATCCGTCGATGCCGAACTGCAGGGTC
Source organism: Tepidiformaceae bacterium (assembly GCA_036508775.1). Taxonomy (GTDB): domain Bacteria; phylum Chloroflexota; class Dehalococcoidia; order Tepidiformales; family Tepidiformaceae; genus JBGPOS01. The sequence continues at coordinate 5,914 of DATCGT010000133.1, forward strand.
GGGTCCTGGATCCCCATGCGGTC
>DATCGT010000134.1:0-17697 GCA_036508775.1 Tepidiformaceae bacterium
TACCGAACCTCCCCGCCTCAAAACAGGACGAAAACAGGACGGGGTGGTCAGACAGCGTATTCCGCGATAATCCGGGGTAGCTGCTCCGCCAGGGCTCCCCGCCGGTAGACATGTGGAATCCCGTTCGCCCGGGCGGTCGACATCATCTCGGCATCGTGGCCCAGTGCGAAGTAGGCGATCCGCATCGGCTCGGCGATTGCCGCCAGCTCGGGCACATCGAGCCCCATCGACCCATCGGCGATCAGAAGGTCGGGCTTGCCGACCTCTTCCAGCGCCTCGGCCTGGCGCGCCTTGTGGCCCATCGCCCCGGCCACGCCTTCAACTGCCGAGTAGAACAGCAGGTTCTTCGTCAGCACGCAGACATCCATCGGTCAGGCTTCGATCTCGGAGTTGGCTACGACGTCGAGGAAGTTCGAGAGCATGCGAGCCGTCGCACCCCAGATAAGATCGTCGCCCCACTGGTACGACTGGAACGTCCGCTCCTTGCCATTGATCATCCGCCGATCGGGCACCAGCGATGCCGGGTTGCGGAGGTGGTCCAGCGGCACCTCAAGCAGGTACGCGACTTCCTCGTCGCTAAACCGCCATTCGTATGGGTACCGGTCGAGCCACCCGACAAAGGGCGTGACCCGGAAGTTGCTGATCGTCACCATGTCGTCGAGCTGGCCCAGGACCTCGATGTGATCCGGGTGAACGCCGATCTCCTCGTGCGTCTCGCGCAGCGCCGTCGACACGAGGTCCACGTCCTCCGGGTCTACCGCTCCCCCGGGGAAGCTGATCTGTCCCTTGTGGTCGCGCACTTGGTCGGTCCGCTTCTGGAAGATCACATGCTGGCGTCCCTGGTGCTCATACAGGAGAACGAGCACGGCAGCCGCTTCGGCGCCCGGCTCGATCTCGATGGCCCTTGGCTGGTACGTGCTCAGTGCAGCCTTGATTCGGTCCTTCATCAACTACCCTCCCGCGCCGGTCGAAGATGTCGGCGTCCCGCACTCTAGCTTCCACGATCGTGGCCGTTTCGTCTCGCGCGGAAGCAAGGGTAGCCTTAGATGACGCCCTTGGTGCTGGGAACATCGCCCTGGCGGCGAGTATCAACACGCGTGGCGGCGTCAAGCGCCCTCGCGACCGCCTTGAAGCAGGCCTCGGCTTTGTGGTGGTCGTTCACACCGGTGATCGTGCGCACGTGCAGGTTCATCTTCGCCGCGGTCGCGAACGATTCGAGGAAGTGGTTGAACAGGTCTGGCGGAATGCTTCCCACCTCGTTCCCGAAAAGCCGCAGGTCCAGCACCGTGTACGGCCGCCCGCTCAGGTCGACCGCTGCAAAGGCCAGCGCCTCGTCGAGCGGCATGTAGGCGGAACCGGCCCGCACGAGCCCTGCCTTGTTCCCGAGCGCCGTCTCGAAAGCCTCACCTAGCGCGATACCGCAGTCTTCCATCGTGTGGTGCGGGTCGACCTGGAGGTCACCCTTCGCTTTCAACTCAAGGTCGAACACGCCGTGCTTGGCGATGTGACTGAGCATGTGGTCGAAGAACGGCAGCCCGGTGTCGATCGTGAACTTTCCGGTCCCATCCACATCAAGGTTCAGGAGGATCTCGGTCTCGGCGGTCTTCCGCGTGACATTCGCTCGACGGCTCATTCCTTCTCCACGGCGCGAAGCGCCTCCACCAGCCGGTCGGTATCTGCTGGCCGCCCGGCACTGATCCTGATGCAGTTGGCCAGGTCGGGCCGGTCGTAGTACCGCACGAGTACCCCGCGACGCCGCAGCGCAGCGGCGACGTCCTTCGCACAGCCGCGCTCGACCTGGAACAGCACGAAATTCGATTGCGAAGGGTACGGCTTCAGCCAGTCCATCCTCGCAAGTGCCGTGACCATCCGCTCCCGCTCCCCCACCAAGCACTTCACGGTTTCGAAGATCGTGCCCTTGTTCGCAATCGCCGCCCGCGCGGCGGCGTCTGCGGCAACGCTGACGTTGTAGGGCTGCTTGATGGCCATCATCTTCTCTGCCAGCGCCGCGTGACTGAGCGAGTAGCCCACGCGCAGCCCGGCGAGCCCTGCCCATTTGCTGAACGTCCGCAGGATCACCAGGTTGGAGAACCGTTCGAGCAGAGGAATAGCCGTGGTGGCGCTGAACTCGGCATACGCCTCGTCCACAACGATCAGCGCCTCGATCCCGCACAGCGCCTCGATCTCGGCATTCCCGAGGACGTTCCCCGTCGGGTTGTTGGGGGAGGCGAGGAAGACCATCCTCGCGCCCGCCGCAACGGCGCTGGCGATACCATCAAAGTCCGGCCGGAACTCCGCATCCCTCGGTACTTCGACAACCCGCGCGCCGTCGATCTTCGCGAGGAAGCCGTACATCCCGAACGTTGGCGATGCCGTGACAATCGCCTCTGGCCGAACGAGACGGATGAGGATATCGATCAGGTCGTCCGCGCCCGAGCCCCCAACCACCTGCTCGGGCCGCAAACCCGTATAGCCGGCAATGGCCTCACGGAGTGCCGTCTGTCCCGGATCGGGGTAGATGTGGAAATCAGCCTTGCTGATCGCCTCAACGATCTGAGGCACGGGCCCGTACAGGTTCTCGTTCGCATCGAGCTTCACCAGCCGGTCGACTGGCAGCCCGATCTCCCGCGCGAGCACGTCGAGCGGCTTTACAGGGGTGTAGGCCTCCAGCTGATCGAAATCAGCCCGGACAAAGCGCAACGGGTCGGTGGCCACAATCAGCGCCCCTGGATTCGGCGTTCGACTGCTCGGGCATGACCGGTTAGCCCCTCAGCTCGAGCGAGCACGCTCGCGTTCCGCGCGAGTTCGTCGGTCATCGCCTCGGGTATGTTCACCACGCTCGTGACCTTCACGAAGTCCCGGACACTCAGCGGCGAACTCCAGCGGGCGCTGCCGCCCGTCGGCATCGTGTGACTTGGCCCGGCCGTGTAATCACCGATCGCCTCGGGCGACGAGTCGCCGAGGAAGAGGCCGCCGGCGTTACGGACCTTCGCCGCGTAGGCCATCGGGTTCTCGACCAGCAGGCACATGTGCTCCGGGGCGTACTCGTTCGCCAGTTCGATCGCGTGGTCGATGTCGTTCACCAGGATGCAGCCGCCCCGGTTCTCGAGTGAGACCCGGGCGATCTTCGCCCGTTCAAGGTCCTTCAGTTGCCGCTCGATCGCCGCCGCCACGGCGTCCGCCAGGAAATGCGACGGCGTGAGCAGGATCGGGCTCGCCAGCCCGTCGTGCTCGGCCTGCGCGAGAAGGTCGGCCGCCACGCTCTCCGGGTCGGCGCTCTCGTCCGCGATGATGACGGTCTCGGTCGGCCCGTAGATCGCGTCGATGCCAACGTCGCCAAAGACCTGCTTCTTCGCGATCGTGACGAACAGGCCACCCGGGCCGCAGATTTTGTCGACCTTCGGGACAGTCTCCGTGCCATAGGCAAACGCCGCGACGCCCTGCGCCCCGCCTGCCCGGAAGACCCCGTGGACGCCGGCGATGTCAGCCGCCACGAGCTTCACCGGCGGCACGGTGCCGTCGGGAAGGATTGGGCTTGTCATGTAGATTTCGTCGACACCGGCAACAGCGGCCGGGATCGCCGACATCAAAACCGTACTCGGGAGGGGTGCCCGCGTCCCGGGGATGTAGAGCCCAACCCGCTGGATCGGCCGGGTTATTTGCCCCAGGCCGCCCTGGTTGAAGTCGAAGAAGGCCCCCCGCATCTGCTGCTCGTGATAGGCGCGCACGCGGCCCGCGGCGAACTTCAGGGCATCAACGATCTCGGGGCTCACCTGATTGTAGGCGGCGCGGATCTCACCTTCGCTGACGCGAAGATCGTCGGAATGGGCCCCATCGAACTGGGAGTTGTAGAAGTGGACCGCGTTGTCGCCGTCTTCTCTGACGTCGCGGATGATCCGGCGAACGACTTCCTCCGGCGCGAGCTCCTGCCCGAACGCGCGGAACGTCGTCTCACGGATTTCCATCGGGAGTTCGTCGGTGTCCAGCGGCTTCCGGGAGAGCAGGAGGCGGCGCCCTTCCTCCGCGTTGCGGATTATGCGCATCCGAGGTACCTCGCTACAGCAATCCGGGCAGCCTCCGTAGAACGTTGCACGAATGCATCGATCTCGGTGCTGGTTATGTGCGTGATTGTCGCATCGAGCAGTTCCGGGAGCGAATCGAGGAATTCGGCAAGCGTCTCCCCCTCGTCCAGTCCCGCCCTTCGCAGGTGGTTCGACATCATGCCGCGCATGCGATCCCAGTCCATCTGGTGCGAGGCAACGTCCAGCGTCACCAGCCGCCAGCGTTCGAGCGTATCCGTTTCGACAAAACCCGACTGGATGTTCTCAACCGAACAACTCAGCGCGTCGCTGAGGTGCCGCTTCATCTCCGGATCGTTTCCATACTCGCGATCGAGGTCGAACTGCAGGAGGCGGTCCATCACGTTCGCCCGCATCGCTCCGCCAAGCTCATCGTGCTGCGCGAAGAATGGCCGGTAGATACCCGTGATGTATTGCTCGTCCAGCACGAGGTGGCTGACGTAGCCGGCCACGAAGGCTGCCGTCTCCGCATTTAGTCCCGCGGGGTCACTGAGCCGGGCGTTCTGCGCGAAAAAGGCTTTCACCGAGTCCTGGCTGTCCTGCACGTCCAGGTCAAAGTGGTGGGTGCTGAACCGGTCCTGTCGCGTGATGACGCGAATGTCGGGCGTCGTCGCGCCGATAAGGAATGCGCCCTGCGAGGACGAGATGGTCTCCTGCGCAAGTTCGAGCGCGACTTGCCGCGCGAGAACCATGTGCAACGTAATCGGTGGCATCGGACTAGATCCGCGCGCTCTCGATGCGGGTGAGCAGGATGCCCTTGCAGCCGATGCGCGAAAGCTCATCCATGATCTTGTTCGCCTCGCGCTTCCTGATCATCGCCTTCACCGAGTACCAGCCCTCGGCCTGGAGGGGCGCAATCGTCGGCGACTCAATACCCGGCGTAATTCCGCTGGCCTCCGCCAGGATCGTCCCGGGCACGTCGTACTCGACCATCATGTATTCGTAGGCAACGAGTTTGCCCTCGACCCGGCTCTTCAGGATTTGGACCTCGTCCTGTTGCTCCCGCCCGGGGTGAGCGAAGAGCGCCGCATTCGAAACGAACAGAGGGCCCCCAACAACCCGGAGCCCGGCCTGCTTCAGCGTTCCACCGGTGTCAACCACGTCGATCACGGCCTGCGCGATGCCCAGCCGGACCGATATCTCAACCGCACCTTCGAGTTCGACGATGTCGACCTCCCGGCCCGCAAAGTACCGGCGAACAATCGTCGGCAGCGATGTCGCGATCCGCAGCGAGGCAACCTCGTCGAGCGTCTTCACGGGCGAGTCTTCCGGCACAGCAGCGCAGAGTCGCGAACCACCGTAGTTCAGGTCGAGCAGGAGTGAGAGCGCGAGCCCCTTCTCGGCGACGAAATCCTTCCCGGTGATACCGACGTCGAGGATGCCGTTGGAGAGGTAGAGCGGGATGTCGCCCGGGCGCAGGAAGTAGAACTCCACGCCATTTTCGGGGTCGAAAGATGACAGGGAGGAACCCGTCTTGCTGACTTTGTAGCCGCAGGAAGCGAGCAACTCAATGGTTGGCTCGAAAAGGACGCCTTTGTTGGGGAGTGCAACCTTAATCATAGGGTTCGATACACATCTTCAAGTGAGAGCTGATTTTCCGCCATCATGCAGGCCACGTAATAAAGGACCTGCGAGAGCTCCGCGGCCAGGGCCTCGCCGCTTTCGAAACGCGCCGCCATCCAGCTCTCGGCGGCTTCTTCGACAAGCTTCTTCCCGATCGCGTGCGAACCCTGCGCGAAAAGGGCGCTCGTCGATGAGCCCTCCGGCATCTCGCTCTTCCGGCTCACCGCCAGCCGGTAAATCTCATCGAATGTCATACCTGAACGATAGTCGATTCCCGGGCTCGAATCACTCCGCACATTTGAGAGCGACGGCGCTCGGGAAACAGGTCCCTCTCAGCCCAGCGGGCGCAAGGAGACGTCCGCTGCCGTGACGACCTCGATCGCGCCGTCACCACTCCGCACCTCGAGCGAACCGTCCTCACGGATGGCCTCGGCGACTGCTTCAAAGGCCGGCCCCTGGATTGGAGACACCGTGACCCGGCGCCCTAGGATCATGCTTAACGCCCGGTAGGCGGCGAGGAGTTCCTGCTCCGGGAGCGCCAGCGCGGCCTCCAGCCCGTTGCAGATCCGCGCCAGGAGCAGCTCCCGCCGGACCGTCTTCCCCAACTCTCGGCGAAGGCTCGTCGCAAGGTCGCGAAGCTCCGGGTTGAGGGTGGGATCACCGTTGACATTCACGCCGATACCGGGAAACGCGATCGCGCCGTCGCTGGTCAACTCCGCGTCGATCAACATGCCTGACAGCTTCCGCTCGCCAACCCAGATGTCATTCGGCCACTTGATCCGCGCATCGACCCCCTCATGTGCACATGCGTCCGCCACGGCAAGGGGTACCGCGACCGGCAACCGCCGGTGCACATCCAGCGGCAGCCGCAAAACCATCGTGAAGTAGAGGTTCTCGCCCGGCGGGCTGAAGAAGCTTCGCCCCCTTCGCCCGCGCCCGGCCGTTTGCTCCTCAGCGAGCACCATCGTCCCGTGCGGCCCGCCTTCGTCGGCCTCGCGGCGCGCCAAGATCATCGTGGTATCAGTCTGTGGCCGGTAGACGAGGAAGCGGCCAATCGCCCGTGTGGTGAGCGCTGCCTGGAAGTCGGTGGCAGAAAATACCGGTTGCTGGGTCATAGTTTTGGAGGCAAAAAAAGGGCCGGGCTGTATGCCCGGCCCGTGTTCGCAGCTAAGACCGGAGTCTTAGGAGGAGGCCACCTCCAGCGCTAAGGTCCGGCCGTAACTACGACTGTGATCGTCCATGCGCACCACCTCCTTCTTAGTAACGAAAGTTAGCAAATCGCCAGATCGAAAGCAACAAACTGGTCGGCCTTCTTTCCAGTCTTCCTTCCGTGAAACGCGCTACCCGGGGTATGCTGGCTCCTGCGCGTTTACGCACGGCGACGTCCGGCTCGTTTCGACGGGTCAAATCTCTACGTCGCACTGTTGGAGGCTACCCTGGTCACGCCCGTCAGCATGAAGCAGCTGCTGGAAGCCGGAGTTCATTTCGGCCACCAGACCCGCCGTTGGAACCCGAAGATGCGACAGTTCATCTTCACCGAGCGCAACGGCATTCACATCATCGACCTGCAGCAGACAGTCACTCGTCTCGATGAGGCCATCAACTTCGTCCGTGACGTTGTTGCCGGCAACGGCGCCGTTCTCATCATCGGCACGAAGAAGCAGGCTCGCGAAACCGTCGAGATGGAAGCCGTGAAAGCCGGCCTCCCCTTCGTGAACAACCGTTGGCTCGGTGGCACGCTGACCAACTTCCGCACCATCCAGAGCCGGATTAAGCACCTCGCCAGCCTCGAAACTTCGATGGCCCGCGGCGACTTCTCCCGTATGACCAAGAAAGAGCAACTCGACATCTCGAACGAGATCGAGCGCCTCAATCACTACTTCGGTGGCATCAAGAGCATGGACCGGCTGCCCGCTGCCGTCTTCATCATCGATACGGTGAAGGAAACCATCGCGGTTGCCGAATGCACCCGCCTCGGGATTCCGATCGTTTCTCTCGTTGATACGAACTGCGACCCGGACCCGATCGCCTACCCGATTCCGAGCAACGACGACGCGATCCGCGCGATCAAGCTCATCCTCAGCAAGGTTGCCGACGGCGCCATCGAAGGCCGCGCCTCTCGCGAGGCAGGAGCCGGTGCCGGTGTCCGCACGGACGACCTGGCCCGCCTGGCCGAAGCCGCCGAACGCGGCGTTGCCAGCGGGTCGTACTCAGCTTCACCGGACGAAGTCCAGGAAGTCGCGAGCGAAGCCTCAGTGACCGTGATCTCAGCAGAAGTCCAGGCCGCGTCAGCCGCGGCACAGGAGTAGTAGCCCCGGTGGAAATCACAACAGCAATGGTGAAAGAACTCCGTGACGCGACGGGAGCGGGCGTCATGGATGCCAAGCGCGCCCTCGACGAAGCGAAGGGCGATATGAAGGCTGCCTCCGCAATCCTGCGCGAGAAGGGCGTCGCAATGGCCGCGAAGCGCGCCGATCGCGAGACGAAGAACGGCGTCATCGATAGCTACATCCACGCCGGCGGCCGCATCGGCGTCCTCGTCGAACTCAACTGCGAGACCGACTTCGTCGCCAACACCGACGACTTCCGCACCCTCGCCCGGAACATCGCCATGCAGGTCGCCGCGATGAACCCGGCCGTGGTCGCGCCCGAGAACCGGCCGCCCGAACTCGAAGGTTCGGACGCCGAGGTCTGCCTCCTCGCACAGCCGTACATCCGCGATTCCTCCCAGACGATTGCCGACCTGGTGAAGGAAGTCATCGCCAAGACCGGGGAGAACGTCCGGGTAAGCCGGTTCACCCGGTTCGAACTGGGTCGCTAACGCCGATAGGAAAGGGATAGCCAGTGGCGGGTCGCTATCAACGGGCGCTCGTGAAACTCAGCGGGGAAGCCCTCATGGGCGACCGCCCGTTCGGTATCGACTCGTCCAGCCTGACAAATTTCGCCCGGCAGATCGTTCACGCGATTGACGACGGGATCCAGGTTGCCGTCACCGTTGGTGGCGGCAACTTCTGGCGCGGCGCAACGGTCGCTGAAACGGGTATGGACCGCGCGACCGCCGACTACGCCGGCATGCTGGCGACGCTCATGAACGCCCTTGCCCTCCAGGATGCGATCGAGAAGGCCGGCGGCGTGGTGCGAACCCAGACCGCCCTCCCCATCTCGCAGGTCGCGGAGCCCTATATCCGTCGCCGCGCGATTCGCCACCTCGAAAAGGGCCGGGTGGTCATCTTCGCGGCGGGTACGGGCAGTCCCTTCATGACCAGCGATACCGCGGCCGCCCTGCGCTCGATTGAGGTCGATTGCGAAGCACTGCTGATGGCCAAGAGCGGCGTCGACGGCGTCTACGACGCCGACCCGGCCAAGGTCCCGACCGCAAAACGCTTCGAACACGTCACCTATATGGAGGCCATTCAGCGCCGCCTCCAGGTGATGGACAGCACCGCGCTGAGTCTCTGCATGGAGAACCAGCTCCCGATTGTCGTCTTCGACGTCCGGGCCGATGACAGCGTCTACCGCGCCCTTCGCGGCGAAGACTTCGGCACCGTCATCTCGGCCGACCCCGGTGTCGAACCAGTCCGCAGCCTGTAGCTCGAGGTTACTTCCATGGCAGACCCCGATGAGTTGATATTCGACGCCGAAGAACGGATGGACGGCGCCGTCGATGCGCTCAAACGCGAGCTCAATGGCATCCGGACCGGCCGTGCCCACCCAAGTCTCATCGAACACCTCGCCGTCGACTACTACGGTGCCAATACCCCCCTGAAGCAGCTTGGGACGATCAACGCCCCCGAACCCCGCCTGCTGACCATCCAGGTCTGGGACCGTGGCGCCATCAAGGCCGTCGAGAAGGCCATCCAGTCCTCCGACCTCGGCCTGAACCCTAACATCGACGGACAGCTCATCCGCCTCCCGATCCCCCCTCTGACCGAGCAGCGCCGCAAGGACATGGTCAAAATGGTCCACACGAAATCAGAGGACGCGCGCGTCGCCGTACGAAACGTGCGCCGCCACATTCACGACGAGCTTCGCCGGGCCGAGAAGGACGGAGGCGTCTCCGAAGACGACCTCAAGCACTACGAAGAGGAGCTGCAGAAGCTCACCGACCAGCACATCGCATTGATCGATGTTGAGGGGAGGAAGAAGGAGACGGAACTCCTTGAGGTCTAAGGCGAGCGCTACCCCGGCCGACCCGCCGGTACAACCAGCCGAACACCTTGGCGACCCGATCTCTCCCGTCTCCGGGGGGCGAGTCCCCCGCCACGTCGCCATCATCATGGATGGCAACGGGCGCTGGGCGAAGGAGCGTGGACTCCCCCGCGTCGCCGGTCACCGCGCCGGCACGGAGAACATCCGCCGCATCGTCGAACGCTTCGCCGACCACGGCGTCCAGCACGTCACCCTCTACGCCTTCAGCACCGAAAACTGGAACCGGCCCCGACGCGAGGTCGATGCCCTGATCCGCCTGCTCGGCCACTTCATCAGACGGGAACTCGCGAGTTTCCAGGAGAACAACGTCCGCCTTCGCTTCCTCGGCCACATCGAAACCCTGCCCCCCTCGCTCCAGAAGCAGGTTACCGACGCCATCGCCGACACCAGCGGCAACACACGTCTCACCCTCAGTATCTGCTTCAGCTACGGCGGGCGAGACGACATTCTCATGGCCGTCCGCGACATCATCCGCGACGGTGTCCCCGCCGACTTTGTCACCGAAGAGACGATTACGGCGCACCTCGCTACCCGTGGCACACCGGATCCCGACCTTCTCATTCGCACCGCCGGCGACCAGCGCATTTCGAACTTCCTGCTCTGGCAGTGCGCCTACGCCGAGATGTATTTCACCAACACCTACTGGCCGGACTTCGGTCGCGAAGACATCGACATGGCCCTCGCCGAATACGGCCGCCGCATGCGGAAATTTGGCTCCCTCCTCCCTGAAGACATCGAAGCGCTGCGTGCGCCGTGACTGAGCCATCGGGGCAAGGTCACGACCTCGGCACCTTCGGACTCCTGCTCGAACTATTCCCGCATCCCCACCTCTCGAACCTCGCCCTCCGGCTCATCACCGCGATTGTTGGGCTGCCGCTGATATTCCTCGTTGTCTGGGTGGGTGGCTTTCCCTTCGCCATCATCATGGCCGCCGTCGCATTCCTGGCGGCAACCGAATTCGTCCATGGCTGGTTGCTGACGTCGCTCCCCATTCCGACCGCGCTCCGTCACGCACCTCTCTACGCGATCGTCCCGGCCGTCGTTGTCGGCGCCCACCTCGATCCGGGGTACCTCTGGCTCGGAGTCGGCTTTGCCGCGCTCTTCGCCTTCCTTGGCTATACCCCGACGAACGCCTTCGGCCCCCGGAAGCCGTTCCGCGTCCTCTCCTGGTGCGTCGTTTACATCGGCATCCTGGGCTCAACCTTCGTGCTGGTCCGCGACGTACCGGACGGCCGCGAATGGGTCGCGCTGGCCATCCTTTCGACATTCGCGGTCGATACCGGTGCATTCGCCGTCGGCAAGGCAATCGGGCGCCACAAGATGGCCCCGCGCATTAGCCCCGGGAAAACGTGGGAAGGCGCGGTTGGCGGCTACGTCGCCGGCGTCGCCGCATGCTTCGGGCTGAACGTCCTCTTCGACACCGGCCTCCCGGCCACCACCCTCATGCACCTCGCCTTCGCTCTGCCGGTTTTCGCCCAGGCAGGCGACCTCTTCGAAAGCGCGCTGAAGCGCAGGATGGGCGTTAAAGACGCCTCCGGCCTGCTGCCCGGGCACGGCGGCTTCCTCGACCGCCTTGACTCACTCTTGTTTGTCATGCCCCTTGTTTACCTGTTCGTGCGGCTCCGCGTCCTCTAATTGGCGGTCAGAACGGACCGGGCGGGCGAACTATTGCTGATGCTGATTGCCGGGAACTGAGCGCGACTGGTGGATGTCACCAATTCAGGCATTCCGGCCACATCTGTCAGGGATTCACCTGATCTGGAAAAGCGAGCTGCAGGCAGACAATTCCGGCAGCTAAACACGTGGACAACAGGTGAACACTCGATGACCTCCCCCCAGGCAATTGCGCATTTGACGCTCCTTCGACCTGTTGAAAACACGTCCGCCGCTGAAACGACTGTCGAGCGGAGGCCAGTCCCATTCCTCAAGGAACGGCGTGAGACGCAGCGCAAGGTCAACTGCCAGAGCACGCTCCACAAGCGGCTGGCCCTCCTGGGAGTACTCGCGCCAGAAGCCCCACTTTCCTTCGTCCTGGTGAAGCTCTTCGGGCTCGAGGCGATGGACGCAGATACGACCGATGAGGTCACCTCGGCGATCTCCGGGCGGATCCTCAACCTCACGCGCGCCACCGACATCGTCGGTCGCTACGCTCCCGACAGCTTCGGCGTGGCCCTTCAGGGCACCGGCGCCACTGCGGCCAGCGCGGTAGCGGCCCGTCTCCAGTTCCACCTCAGCCAGCTCGCCGAGACGCTATCGTCAGTCTCCGTGATGGTCTCGGTAGCGACCGGCCGTGGCTTCAACGCACGCACGCTCCCCGGAGCGGCCCTCGACTCGCTCCTCGACTGCGGCTAAGCGCATGCAGTGATGAGAGGTTCAGTTCGCGGGCGAAGGCGGGCCTGAGGCGGCGCTTCTCGGCACCAACTTGGCGATGGTTTGCACCGCCCGCTGGTACAGCGAAGGCAGGACTGCGAGAGGAACCCCCAGGCCTGATGCGTACCCGCCAACGCGGTCCCAGTCGCCACTCTCGTAGCTCTCCACCAGGGCAAGCGTCGTGCCGAGGTCTCCACCACGGCTGACCAGAGCGGCCGCGATATCGTCACTGACCGCCAGTTGGCGGATCACATCATCCATCGACTGTCCGAGCATCAAGTCAAGATTCGAAAGCAGCCCACACAAAGCGTAGCGGCCGGACAAGTCCCCGTGGCCGACGATTGGGGCAAGGTCCTCACATAACCTGGATCTAACCAGGCTCTCGATGATTACGTGTTCCGGCATGTCGCTGCACAGCCCGGCGAGGACGACGAGACGAGCCGCTCGCCGAGTATCGTCTTGACCAAAGAGAACGAGCGCGGCGCGCAACGAGTCGACCTTTCTTCGCTGGGCTGCACGTGCGGAGTTCGCATATGCGAGGACCCGGTAGGAAAGGGTGGGATCCAATCGGACGACATCTTCCAACTCATCAGTGGATACTTCTGCTCGACTTACCACCTCCAGCAAGCGGGCGTGGACAGGTGACAAACCGGGGAGTGGCTTCTGAGCCACGCCAAAGGGCCGCCCGAGGGCGAACCCCTGGAAGTAATCGAACCCCAACTCCAGCAGCAAAGTCATTTCCTCTGCCGTTTCCACTTTTTCCGCGAGGACCATCGCGCCGGCTTGCCTTGAAGCCACGACGAGATCCTTCCATGACCGGGGCGCCGCCTCGCGCACATCCACCTTCACAATATCGATGACGCCCGCAAAGGCGCCGATACGATCGCTGGCAACAACATCGTCGAGAGCTACCCTGAACCCCTGGCTCCGCAGCCGTCGGCACTCTGCCAGAATGGCTTCAGACGGAGGCACATCCTCCAACACCTCGATGACGAAATTCTCAGGGGGCGAGAGCATCTCCGCGGTGCCGTCCAGGAGAAGTTTCTCCGTGAAGTTAATGCAGGCTGGGACCATCCCGGTGAGATCGTTCAGCCCTCCCGGTAAGACCGCTTCAGCGATGATCCTCGATGTCGCATAGTCGCCTCCCGCACTGCCCGCGCCTTCCCAGACACCGCGAAACAGAAGTTCGTATGCAACGAGTTCGCGGCTCCGTCCTACGATGGGCTGCCGGGCCGCAAAGATAGCGGAATTCCCATCCGCCGCGCTCATGCCGCACCCATCATGATCCATCCAACCGGCAAGTAAAACCGAGAATAATGGTACAGGTTTCGCAAACGTCCTGCTCTCTTCGCCGCCGCGCCGACCCCGTGATGGCGGCAGGGCCTATCTGCGGAATTACCTGAGGCCGATCTGCTGCGGGGGCCCGCTGAAAGGCGGTCGCGGCCCACCCAAAAGCCGGGGGGAGGCTTCGACCTACTGGTCCGCCACGAGGCGGCCTGCGTGATCGCCGAGATCGAGCACGACCGCCACTTCCTTGCAGTTGGTGAAGAACGAGCAGCGGACACACTCGCCCCAGACCTTCTGCGGGAACTCCATCACATTGGCAATCCGGAAGCCCTGCTTCTCGAAGAACCCCGGGCGATAGGTCAGGGCGAATACGCGCTCGAGCCCAAAGGACCGCGCATCCTCGATGCATGCCGCGACAATCGCCGCCCCGGTCCCCTTCGAGTGGACGTCTTCGGCAACCGCGAGTGAGCGGATCTCCGCAAGGTCGTTCCCCATGATGTGCAGCGAGCCACACCCGACGAGCCGCTCGTCGATCCGGACAACTTTGAAGTCACGGATCGCTTCGTAGATTTCGCCGATTGGGCGGTGGAGCATGTCGCCCCGGTCGGCCCAGGATGTCACAAGTGCGTGGATGGCTTCAGCGTCGGCGACGCGCGCCGATTCAATGCGGGTCAAGAGAGGACTCCTCAAAACTGATGCGCAGTCCGGCGAGCGGACCCGGTCAGCGGGCCCGGCGCGCAGGGGCGACGTGCGCATCGTCGCCCCGGGATCCTCCCCTAAATGAACCCTGCCATGCGAAATTCAGTCTACGTCACCGCATCGCTCCCCGAACAGCGCCCGCCTCCCTTCTCCCTGGTGTACCCTTTCGGCCGACCGGTGGCTCCAGCGACCGGAGCCGAGGGGTAATTGATGCGGATTTCAGTGATCGGCCAGGCAGCCTTCGGCGAAGCGGCCTTCAAACGGCTCATCGCCGACGGCGTCGAAATCACGGCGGTCAGCGCGCCCGAACCACGTGATCCGTCCCGCGCCGATGCTCTCTGGCAGGCCGCCGCCGCCACTGGCGTCCCAACCGTTGACACGGTCGCCCTGAAGAAGGCCCCCGGCCAGGCCCGGTGGAAAGAAATCTGCGGCGACCTCACCGTCATGGTCTTTGTGACGGAGATCCTCCCCGCCGACGTCCTTCGCATGCCCGCCCTCGGGACCATCCAGTATCACCCCAGCCTGCTCCCCATCCACCGTGGCTCGTCCGCCATGAACTGGGCGATCATCGGCGGTGAGGCCGAGACTGGGCTGACCATCTTCTGGCCCGACCGCGGCGTCGACACCGGCCCCATCCTCCTCCAGGAACGCTGCCCGATCGGTCCGCAGGACACCGTCGGCTCGATCTACTTCGACCGCCTCTTTCCGATGGGCGTCGACGCCATCGCGAAATCGGTCGGACTCGTCGCGGCCGGGAACGCCCCCCGGACCGAGCAGGACCATGCCCTCGCAACCTACGAACCCCCCTGCAGCGATGAGCACGCCCAGGTCCGCTGGTACGAGCCCGCGGACCGCGTTTCCGCCCTCATCCGCGGCTGCAACCCCCAGCCGGGTGCCTGGACGACCTACGTCGGTGAGAAGCTCCGTATCTTCGACTGCCGCCTCACGGGCGAACAGGAACCGGGGATGCCGGGACGCGTGCTCCGCGTGGACGACGACGGCTTCGATGTCCGCCTCAATGGCGGAGTCCTGCGGGTCTCTCGCGTTCAGGCAGCGGGCCAGCGCAAGGGCAGCGCGGGTGAATGGGCCCGGCTGGTCGGTCTCAAGGAAGGCTTCCGCTTCGCGTGATTCTTCCGAGCCCCGGTCAGTTCCAAACGGCTCCTAACCCGCCCTCCGCATAGCATTACGCCATGTCTTCGGGCGCCGGAGGATCCCTCCCCGAAACGGCAACCGCTCCCAACCCGGATGGAGGATGGGTGCACTTCGCCGCGCTCCTGAAGCGAGCGCTCTGGCGCTGGCAGGTCGGCCTCGCCGCCATCCTCCTCGTCGGGGGTGCCTTCCGGTTCCACGGCCTCGGCTGGGACCAGCCGGCAGGCGCCCCCGGACCGCTCCAGATGCACCCCGACGAGCGCTTCCTCTCCCTCGTCTCGGCGGCCATGGAGTGGCCGAAGAGCATCGGCGCCTACTTCGACACCGCGAAAAGCACGCTCAACCCGTACAACGACCCCGCCACGCACTCGTATGTCTATGGCACGTTCCCGCTCTTCCTCGCTCGCGCGGTGAGCAGCCTGGCCGGGGGCGCCACGTACGACACTACCGTCGTCTGGGGGCGCCGCCTCACCGCTTTCACCGACACCGCGACCATCGCGGTCGTCTTCGCGCTCGGCCGCGTGCTCTTCAGCCGCCGGGTCGGCCTCCTTGCGGCGAGCTTTTACGCCCTTGCCGTCCTCCCGACCCAGCTCGCTCACTTCTGGACGATGGACCCTTATGTCACCTTCTTCGGCGCCCTGACCCTGCTCCTGTCTGCCCTGCTCGTCACCGCTGAGACATCGAAGTCCCAGGTCTTGCTCACGCTCGGCCTCGGAATTGCTGTCGGACTGGGACTCGCCAGCAAAGTGACCGCCTGGCCGCTCGCCCTGGGCCCTGCCTTCGTGGTCGCAGCCCGCATCGCGATGCGCGATTTCCCCCGGCTGGGCCTCCGCTGGCGCGATCGAAATCTAACGGCGGGCAGCTGGGAAACGGATGTCCTGGTCTTCCTCGGCACCGGGCTCCTCGCCTTCGCTGTGTTCCGCGTCGCACAGCCCTACGCCTTCGCCGGGCCGCACTTCTGGGACATCGCCATCAACTCTCGCTGGCTCAGCGACATGACACGCGAAATCGACTTCCAGAACGGTAACGCGGATTTCCCGCCCTTCATCCAGTTCGCCGGTCGCACGCCGATTCTTCGGCCACTCGAAGAGATCACTCTCTGGGGCCTTGGCCCACCCCTCAGCATTGCCGGGTGGCTGTCCGCAGCCATTGCGACGGTTCTCGTCTTCCGGCGCCGCCAGCTTGCGTTCGCCCTCCCACTCATCTACCTGGCGGCAATCTTCGGATTCCAGGGCCCGCGATTCGTGGCATTCATGCGCTACTTCGAACCGCTCTACCCGGTCCTCTGCCTGTTTGCGGCGTGGGGATGCGTCTCGGTCCTTCACCACGCAACGACGTTCCGCTTCCGCCGGGTCACGATTCCACGCCGCGTCGCTCGCGTCGCCGCCATGGCGACCGTAGCCGTGGTCGTCGGAGCGACCGCATGGTGGGCCTGCGCCTTCCAGTCGATCTACTTCGGCACGCATACGCGCATTGAGGCGAGCCAGTGGATCTACTCGAACGTCCCGGACGGCGCCTCCATCTCATACGAACTCTGGGACGACGCCGTCCCCTACATCCTGCCCCATGACCAGAACGCCCTCTACCGCAGCGTCGAAACCACGCCCTACGACCCCGATTCGACCAACAAGATCCACGCCCTCGTTTACGGCGTTCCGGGCGATGAGCTCCACGCTGGCCTCGATCACGTCGACTACATCGCCATCACCTCGAACCGTGTCAGCGAGTCGGTGAAGCGGCTCCCGGCCAAGTACCCGGCCACGATTCGCTACTACCAACTCCTCGACAGTGGTCAGCTCGGATTCCAGCTCGTCGCGACCTTCCAGACCGACTCCACCTTCCTCGGCATCTCCATCAACGACCAGTCCGCCGAGGAATCATTCACCGTCTACGACCACCCCGAGGTACGCATCTATAAGAAGACCGCAAACTGGAACGCCGACGCAGCCTTCGCGCTCCTCGAAGACGCCCACCCTGAACGTGCTACCTACCTGCTGCCCCGGCAGGGCGGCACGAATGGGCTCGAACTTACGCCGGGCGCAGCCGCAACACAGCAGGCGGGCGGGACCTTTTCGCAGATCTTCGACACGCGCGGCTGGGCCAGCCACCTCCCATGGGCATGGTGGCTGCTCTTTCTCGAAGTTGCGTCCTTCGCGGCACTCCCCTGGGTTACATGGCTCTGCCGCGCCCTCCCCGACCGCGGCTACGGTCTCGCGAAGGTCGCCGGGCTGATTAGCGTCGTCCTGCCGACCTGGCTGCTGGTCGCATGGGGTGGTCCCCACTTCTCCGGCGGTCTCGTCTGGATCGTCTTCGCGGCGGTGTTCGTCGCGGGCATGGCCCT
>DATCGT010000135.1:0-2040 GCA_036508775.1 Tepidiformaceae bacterium
TAAGAACATACCAGATTAAGTGAAACATACTTTTCCCTCCATCGTTTGCCTTCAGAACGTCGCCGAGTATAGCCCAGGGTTTGGCAATTAACCAGACTTTCCTACGGCAATTGTCAACGCTCGTTTAAAGGCTCTTCGTCGATTTGAGTACAGCGATATGAGGTAAGACCCGATCGCCCTTCGTGGACCGGGGTAGGGTGGGCGGTCTCCTTCCGAAGTGTTCCGGTTCGTCGGTGCCATGGACTCCTTCCCGACCCGCCCAGGCTGCGGAGACGCCTCAGACAGGCCTACGAATCCAGCACCTCCCGAACCTTTCGGAGCAACGCCGCCCCGGTGAACGGCTTGTTGAGGAAGGGCACCCGCGCCTCCAACACCCCGTGTCGCACGATGGTGTCGCTCGTGTAGCCGGACATGTAGAGCACCTTCATCCCCGGACGAGTCTCGGCGATCCGCTCCGCGAGCTGCCGTCCGCTCATGCCGGGCATTACCACATCGCTGAGCAGGAGGTGCACCGGTTCTTCATGCCGCTCCAGCAGGCGCAGCGCCTCTTCGCCGCTGGCCGTCCCGAGCACGGTGTAGCCGGCGGGTTCGAGAACACGCGTGGCCAGCTTGCGGAGCCCTGCGTTATCTTCCGCGAGAAGGATGGTTTCGGTGCCGGTACTGGACGCCACGGCAGGCTCCGGCCGGTCCGTGCCCGCTGCCTCGGTCACCTGTGGCAGGAGAATCTTGAAGCTGGTCCCCCGGCCGACCTCGCTATACACCCAGACGAACCCAAGGCTCTGCTTGACGACGCCGTACACGGTCGACAGCCCCAGCCCCGTGCCCTTACCTGGACCCTTGGTGGTGAAGAACGGCTCGAAGATGCGCGCGCGCGTGGCCTCGTCCATACCGACGCCGGAGTCGCTCACGGTCAGCAGCACGTAGGGTCCGGGCGGTACGGCCACGCCGTGCTGGCGAGCGTAGTCCTGGTCGGTCGTGACGTTCTCGGTCTCGATGGTCAGCTGGCCGCCCTGCGGCATGGCATCTCGCGCATTCACGGCCAGGTTGCTGAGCACTTGCTCGATTTGTTCGGGGTCCACCTTGACGCGACCCACTCCTTGTGTCAGTTTGACCACCAGCTCGATGTCCTCGCCGAGTAAACGTCCCAGCAGACTCTCCATCCCCGACACGATCATGTTGCAGTCCAGCACCCGCGACTCCAGGATCTGCTGGCGGCTGAAGGCCAGCAGCTGGCGGGTCAACGTGGCCGCTCGCTCCCCGGCGCGGGAAATCTCCTGCACATCCGCGCGCATGGGATCGTCTTGATTGACCTGCGCCAGCAGGAGCTCCGACATCCCGTTGATCACGGTGAGCAGGTTGTTGAAATCGTGCGCGATGCCGCTCGCGAGCTGCCCCACACTTTCCATCTTCTGCGCCTGACGAAATTGGGCTTCGAGCTGCACGCGCTCGGTAATATCGCGGATGTTGCATTGGATGAGTCGCTTCTCGTTCACCTGATAGGCATTGCTGACAAACTCCACCTCGATCCGCCGCCCGTCCTTCGTCTCTAACGGCAGGGTCTCGTAGTGGAGGCGGTCCTTCAGGCGCAATTCGGCAAAGGTGGTTTTGCTGGCCACTACGGCTTTGAAGGGGCCGACCTCCCACAGCTTCTTCCCCAGGAACTCGTCCACTGAATAGCCCAACAGGTCCTGCATGAAGGGGTTCGCATCGATCACCTGTCCGGTGTCGGCATCGAGAATGAGGATGCCATCGGGCGCCGTTTCGAAGAGTCGCCGAAGGCGATATTCCGAAGCCCGCAGCGCCTCCTCCGCCCGCTTCTGAATCGTGATGTCCGTGGCGATGCTCAACACGGCCAGAGCGCCGGCCCACTCGACCTGCTTGACAAACACATCCAGCGTGAGCGTCGTGCGGTCCTTCCTCACGTGAACGACCTCGAATGTGGCTTCGCTTCGCTCGGCGACGATCCGCATCCACTTCTCGATCAATTCCGCGCTCTCCGAAACGAGCACGTCGCGCAGGTTGAGGGCCATGAATTCGCGC
>DATCGT010000136.1:0-10330 GCA_036508775.1 Tepidiformaceae bacterium
TGTTAGTGGCATACCTCCGTCCCAGTACTCCATGTCGGAAAAGACTGGAGAATGCAGCCTTTCCTTACACGGACTGGGGGAGCGCGGGCACCCCCCAATGCGTCGCGCGCCTCGCAGCCGGCGTCTGCCTGCCGCTAAGATGCAGGGAGCCAGCACTCGCACAACACGGAGGAGACGAACATGACGAACTTGGCGCATACGACGCTCGGGCAGACAGGAATCGAAGTGACGACCCTCGGTTACGGCGCGATGGAGTTGCGGGCCGGAGTCTCCGACTCCGAGGCGTCCAGGGTGCTCAACGCGGTCCTCGACTCGGGCATCAATTTCATCGACACCTCGATCGACTACGGCCAGAGCGAAGAACTGATCGGTCGCCACATCGCCAGCCGCCGTTCCGAGTACTTCCTTGCCTCGAAGTGTGGTTGTGTCCCGGGCGGTGCCGCCGGGGAGCACGTCCACACGGCGGCGAACATTCGCGCCGGTGTCGAGAATAGTCTCCGCCTCCTCAATACGGACCACCTTGACCTGGTCCAGTTCCACCGCAGCCTGACCCGCCAGGAGTTCGAAGAGCAGGGCGCCCTCCAGGAGGCGCTTGCCCTCAAGAAGGAAGGCAAGGTCCGCTTCATCGGCGTCTCAGGGACATTGCCGAACCTCGACGAACAGATTGGTATGGGCGTCTTCGACGCCTTTCAGATTCCCTACTCTGCCCTCCAGCGCGACCACGAGAACGTCATCGCGCGCGCCTCGGCGGCCGGCGCGGGCATCATCATCCGAGGCGGTGTCGCCCGCGGAGCGCCGACGGACTGGGAACAGCGCCGTTACTACATGGTCACTGCCGACGACCTTCGCAACCGCTGGGAAGAGGCCCACCTCGACGACCTCCTCGACGGCCTCAGCCGGATGGAGTTCATGCTGCGGTTCACCCTCTCTGATCCCAACCTCGATACAACCATCGTGGGAACCAGGAACGTCGACCATCTCGGCGAGAACCTCGCGGCAGCGGCCAGGGGGCCTCTGCCTGCGGGCATGGTGGAAGAGGCGAAGCGAAGACTGGCCGCCGCCGGCTCCCGCCCCGTCTAACCTTCCACCTGCCGGGGCGCGGTTAGAGGAAGTACGAGCAGTAGGACAGCGCCGATAACACCGCTATACCCCAGAAAAGGCGTCGGTGGAGGGGCCCGGCCGCAAGGACCAGCCCAAGCGGTACCAGGAAGTACCAGGTGTGGATGCGAGGCCACAGGACGAGGAACACGGTTAACGTCTTCGCCCCGAGTGCGAGCGTGTTGTCACCGGAGGTGACCCCGGGGCGATGCCACTCGCGCCACTGGGATCGAAGCTGCCACGCTCCGAAGGTGGCCATCACGATCCCGGACGTCAGCCCCGGGCTGACATTCAGCCGACCCGCGGTGAAGAACGTAACTGCCCAGCGGAAGCCCATAATCAGCGGGTTGTTGATCCCTCGCCCGGGCTCTGCGGCAGTACTGAGGAGCACGCGCCCCCCCGCCCAGTAAGGGCCGAAAGCGGCTATGCCCACGATGGCCCCAATCAATCCAAGGCCAAGAAGTATCTGGGCCCTTTCTCGCGTGGACCCGGCCCGCAGCCGGGGGAGGGTGACCACGGCCAGGAGTGGCACCGTTGTGTATTTCACCAGCGCGGAGAGGAGAATGCCGACGAACGCAACGTGGCTGTGGGCCCTCACCAGGACAAACGCGCCGGCGAGGACAAAGCTCAGAATTACCGCATCGTTGTGGGCTGCCACGACTCCTTCAATAAGGACCAGCGGATTCCAGGCGAACGCCAGGTAGGCCCAGGCCGCGCTCTTCGGCCAGCGCGGCTTGACCAACTGGTAGATCAGGGCCCCATCCACCAGTACCGCCGCACATCCAACCACCTTGAACCGCAATATGAGTTCGAGCGGCGTAGCCCCGTCACCGGATGCGATCACGTGCGAAAGCAGCGTCCAGAGCGGCCCGTACGGAGAGGGGATATCGCGCCAGTACAGGTAAGGCATCAGCGCATCGTTCGGCGCGATCCGATTCGCGGTCGTCAGATACGGGTTGGCGTCATAAACGGAGGCAATCCTACCGAAGATAGCGTAGGAGAAGATGTCGCTGGAGTAGATCGACGGAATGAAGACGGCCAGGACGCTCAAGGCGACTGCTCCCGCGGCGACCACCCGCAGGTTGATTGATGACATGGCACGGGTGCGCCACATCAGACCGAGATACACGATCCAAAGAGCGACCACGCAGCTCCAGGCGACGACTGCATACGAGAGCAGCGGCAGGGCGAGCACGTGTGGCAACGGGCCGTGGAACAGTGCGACGGTGGCTGCGATTTCGCGAATCGCCTGAGAAGGCGTTCCCGTGGGGACTCCTCCCCTTACCGTGAGACTGGCAAGGCCGCAGAGGATGCCGAGGAGCAACCCTCCCCCGACGAGCATTGTTCTCAGTGAAGCGGAGTCGGCCACTGCTGCCGTGGAACCGTCCAGGCGGCCTTCGGCAGGCGCACCTTCCATGCCGGGCGGGCGAGCAGCGGCCAAGAAACTCTCGTCCTGGTGGAGTGCGGTCAAGAGATGCCCGTCACCAGCAGAACTCGCCCGGACCCAACGTTTGGAAGCGACTGAGTACCCCTTTGTGCCAGCATCAGAGCATTCCCCGGGATGGCTTGAACAGACCACCGTTCATCAAACCCCCCATCGGACCCGGCGGTCTGTCACCGGAACGATGCGAGCACGAACTCACGGATTGTTGACTACCCCTGTATACCTCGAGTCCCGCTTACCGCCCACGGTCGGGAGGTGTGCACCTCGGTCAGGATCGCCTTGCCCTACATCCCCGTCGAGCCTGCCGACGGCTCCCACCAGATCAGCGCGGACCGCATCCAGTCGGGCCAACGATAACCATCGGGCGTCTTCTCCAGGCGCCGTTCCAGCGTCTCGGAAATGAGTTTGTCGTACCGGTCATCGGTGAGCCGCAGGTGGCGCCGCGCCCGGGACTGCGCTTCGGCGAGCGTACCGTCTGTCCAGTACTGAATTGCCACCGGTTCGACGAACACGTTCGGCAGGAACCCCGCCTCCAGCAGCGCGTTGTAGGCAACGATGAAGTTCGGACTGTCGTGCCACTCCCCCCGAATTCGCTCGGAGAGTTCTCCCATCACCCCGTCGTGGGGCGGGACTCGCACGGCCATGCAGCACAACCGCCGGGCTGATGCCTCCATCTTCCGCGCAAAAGCCGCGAGATCGGGAGAGCCGTACATGGAATAGGCGGCTACGACCACATCGTGGGTTGCGACGTCGGCGTTCATCCATGCCGCGCGGACAACGCTGACCTTCGTCTGATTCCGCGCTCTGAGCCGCTCCTCAAGAACCTGGCACATTCCTTCTACGGGTTCGACTGCTGTCACGGAGCGAACCCGCTCCGCGATCGGAATCGACCACCGGCCCACCCCCGCCCCGATGTCGAGGACAGTCATACCCGAATCGAGTCGTCCCATCACGAAGTCAAGAATCGGATCGGGCCGCTGGGCACTGCCGTCGTCGAGCCGCCTGGCGAGCAACCGCCAGCGCTCAACCATTCGCCCCTCGCCGCCAGCACCTGGTTCGGTCCTTACCTCTTGTGCGGCGAGCGCCCGCCAGAGTGCGGTCCATTGGTCGTGCGCCATCTGATCCCCCTCCCGGATATCGCGAATGGGCGCGCTATTTGCGGTTGCGCTCCTTCGCCCGGTTGGAAAGGAACTCGCGTGTCCGGGCGGGCCCGCCCGGCTCGGAGCGGAAGAGCGAAGCGTTGAACAGGGTGACGCCGGCTCGCTCGAGACGATCCAGCTCCGCATCAAGCTGCGCTTCGTTGCCAAGGAGCGCCGCATCACCAGGCGTTGCAGCGCCACCGCGGTCAAGGACACCCCGGTATGAGGGCAGGCGGCCGTAGTTGGCGAACTGCACATTCGCGGCCTCGCGCGCAGCATCGACGTCATTCGTCAGCGCCACGGGGAGGCTCGCGACGATCTCCCAGTTCGACTTCGCGGCCTTCTCGGCGGCCTGTCGGATGTGCGGAGCGACGTACTCCTCGATCGCCCGCGCGTTCGCCATCCAGAGAATCGTGCCACTGGCCAGCTCAACGCAGAGCCGGAGCATAACCGGGCCCAGTGCGGCGACCACGCAATCAGTCGCGGGCCCGCCCTCGGATCGACGGCCGGGTGCGCGGTAGGTGTAGAACTTCCCGGCGAAGTCGACTTCCTCGCCGCGGAGCAGCGGGACGAGTATCCGCAGATACTCCTCCATGCGAGCTGCGGGGTGAGCGAAGGACATGCCGAGCGTTCCTTCGACGGACATCTGGTGCGAGAGCCCAATCCCGAGCGTGAAGCGGCCTTCAGCCGCAGCCTGGGCGACGCGCGTCTGGCCAGCGAGAGAAGCGGGATGGAGGCCAAAAATTGGAACGACAGCGGTGAGCAGGCGAATCGTCTTCGTGTTCGCGCCAACAAGGCTGAGGGTCGCGGTCGAATCGCCTGGCATCGAATAGGCAGCGAACCCTTCGGTCTCCGCCCGAACCGCGTCGTCAATCGTCCTCGCGAGATTCGGACCGCTGGAGTTCAACCCGATCTTCATGCCGACCACCTGCCGTTTCTTGATTGCCGATTTCGCATACTACGCGAAAGTCGGCATTCAGAATGCCCGGCAACCTCGCCAACAACCACTGGCCCAAACAGCGAAGGGCCCAGCCACTCCCACAACGTGGTCGCGGTGGCTGGGCCAAAGGCCGACCCACCGGTCCGCCGCCGACAGTCGCGCTACTGGTGGCGGAGAGCAGCCTACGCGGCGGCTGAACGGGAGCGCGTCAGCGCGGTGACAAGCTGCGCGGAGATGCGGCTGAACGGCAGGCCCATGCCCATGGCCTTTGATGCCTCTTCGGCCTTACCGGAGACGGCAAGACCCAGGACCCGCGACGCTTCCTTGTGGAACTCCGCGTGCAAACGGCGCACATCTTCGTAGTCGCTCGACGACGGAAAACTCCTGTGCCCTTCGTCGTAGAGCCACTTTCCAAATGCGCAGGCGTTGTCCTGTTGAACGACCTCGACTCTAAAGTCGCTGTGGCCCGTGGCGATCGCCTGGCGCAGGCGCGACTTCCACTCGCCGTGGGCGAGAACCGCAGCCTGGACCTGGTCTGTAAATGCACTCATGTCAAAACCTCCCGGGAGGCAATCCCACGCCTCAACGATTTCATAATCGGCACATACCCCCGATTCCGAAGTCCTCCGTGGATTTGCGGGCATGAAAGTCGCGAAATCGGGGAAGTCCCGTTCTCGCGGTATCGGTCCATCCTGGGGTTCCGCCGTCGCGTCCCGCCGGACGATCGCGGTAGACTCGCCAGCGAACACCTGGAGATGCAATGACGACCGAACAGCCGCTGGTCCTGGAAGAACGCCACGATGGCACCATCCTGCTCACGCTCAATCGCCCCGAACGCCACCATGCCCTGAGCCAGGCGCTGTGTGCGGCACTCGAATCCGCCATCGATCGCGCGGAAGCGGACCCCGTCATTCGTGTTCTTGTGATCACAGGGGGCGGCGATCGTGCCTTTTGCGCGGGGGCCGACATGCTCGAGGCCAGCGGAGTGGAGGCGCCCACACCGGGGGTCGGAAGCGCTCAGCGCATCTACGCCCGCCTTGCCACCACCGTGAAACCGGTGATCGCCGCGGTGAACGGCTACTGCTACGGCGGCGGCGCCCGCCTGGCGATTGGCTGCGATATTCGCCTCGCTTCCGAGGGATCGTCCTTCCGCCTGCCGGGATCGGAGTACGGGCTGGTCGTCGCGGCAGCGACGCTCCCGCGACTCGTCGGCGCGGCACGGGCCAAGGAGCTCATCTTCACGGCCCGCGCCTTCGATGCCTCCGAGGCGCTCTCCTACGGACTGGTCAGTGCCGTCTATCCCCGTGAGGAGCTCCTCCCCGCGGCACTGGAGATGGCGCGAGTCATCGCCAGCCACTCGGCCGAGGCCGTCCAGGCTGCGAAGCGGGTCATCGACGCCGCCACGCTCTTCGAGGAAGCTCGCCTCCTCGAAGATGAAGCCAACCGCATGCTGCGCGGCAGCCCGGAGCACACGGCCCGCTTCCGCTCAGCCACCCAGCGCATCACCGGCCGGTAATCGACCCCGGGGCTACGTTCGCTCCGGGAAAATCTCCATCAAGACAAAGTTCGAGGCCGTCGGGTGGACCCAGACATTTGGGGCGCCGGGAGCCCGCGTCACCCTGCCGCCCGCCTCCTCAACCTGCTTCGCGAAGGCATCCACGTCAGGCGCGTCGAAAGCCAGCAGGTAGATGCCCTCGCCATGCGGATTGAAGGGATTCACCCGCTCCTTCATGAGTCGCGAGATTGGGCTTTCATCGCTGACCGGGCAGATGAGGTGCAGCACAGTCGCGCCCGCATACCCCATCGGCACGAAGTTGAAGTTGCCGATACGGTTCAATGCCTTCTCGCCCGTCGGTTCCATACCGAAGCGGTTCCGGTAGTTCTCAACCGACCCGTCGAGGTCGTGAACCGCGACCGTGTAATGCTTGAATTTGAGCAACGTGAATCTCCTCGTCCCAAAAGTGACTCGACACGGCTGACCGGAAGCCGGCTGCGCTTCCCGTTCGCGGGCGACTGGCCGCCGTGGTCGGATAATACGCGTGGGGAGCAGTGGCGTGGGCGCCTGAACCAGCCTCGCCATCATTTACGTTCCGCCGAAGCAGGGAGAGTTCCGCCAGTGACCTGGGCCGAAGATGCGATCTTCTACCACGTCTACCCGCTCGGCGCCCTCGGCGCCCCGGCGAGGAACGACTTCGTTTTCCCCCCGGTTCCCCGCCTGGATCGGATGCAGGGATGGCTGGACTCAGTTGTCGAATTGGGTGCGACGGCCGTGTACCTTGGTCCCGTCTTTGAATCGACCTCCCACGGCTACGACACGGCAGACTACTTCACCGTCGACCGCCGCCTGGGGACCAACGAAACCCTCACCGCACTTAGCCGGGCGATGCACGCGAAAGGCCTGCGCGTGGTCCTGGATGCGGTCTTCAACCACGTCGGCAGGGATTTCTGGGCGTTCCGCGATCTCCAGGCCCGTGGAGCTGAATCGGCCTATCGCGACTGGTTCTTTCCCGACTTCGAGCGGCAGAGTCCCTACGGCGACCCCTTCAGCTACCGGGGCTGGCAGGGACACTACGAGCTCGTGCGGCTCAATACGAACAACCCCGCGGTTCGTGAACACCTCTTCGCGGCGGTCCGCCACTGGATCGAGGACTTCGAAATCGACGGCCTGCGCATCGATGCGGCAAGCGACCTCGATGTCGACTTCCAACGCGAGCTGGCCGCCTTCTGCAGAAGCCTCCGCCCTGGCTTCTGGCTGGTCGGCGAGGTAATCCACGGCGACTACCGGAAGTGGGCGAACCCGCAAGTGCTCGACAGCGTCACCAACTACCAGCTTTCCAAGGCGCTCTACTCAAGCCTGAACGACAGCAACTACTTCGAGGTCGCCTACACACTCAACCGCCAGTCCGGGCCCGAAGGGATGTACCGCGACCTTTCCCTCTACACCTTTGCCGACAACCACGACGTCGATCGCATCGTCAGCCAGCTGCGAGAGCCCGCACACCTGTATCCCCTCTACGGGCTTCTCTTCACGTCTCCCGGGATACCGTCCATCTACTACGGCAGTGAGTTCGGCATCCCGGGCAGGCGGACGCCGAACGATGACTCGGCATTACGGGCGCCCTTCGACCTGGCGGCACTCATGCAGTCCACCGAGGGCACCTCCCTGCGGCGCGCGATTATTCGCCTGGCCCTGCTCAGGAAAGACCATGCCGCCCTCCGTACGGGGAGTTACCAGCAGCTGCTCGTAGCGCAACAGCAGTTCGCCTTCCTGCGCACCGCTGCGGACGAGCAACTCGTCGTCTGCCTGAACGCCGACAGCCGCGAAGCGGAGGTCACGGTCCGGCTTCCGGCCGGAGTCTCGGGAAGGCTTGTCGACCTCCTCGATGAAGGCCACCCGATCGCGATCGGGCCGGGGGAGGCACGCGTGCGGCTCCATCCCCGGTGGATTCGGGTCCTCCGGATCGACGCCGGAGACTGAAGGCAACCCGTGCAGGTGCAGGTGCACTCTGGCATATTTGCCGCTTTTACCGTAATAATGGAGACAGATCGACTCGAATACCCCGGCGGAGGCCCTGCCAAGTGACTCAAACGCTCGACCACCCAGTGACACAAGATCGGACGGACCTGGTCTCCGTTCTCGGTGAGAGCCGAGCCGAAATTCTGAAGCAATTGCGGCGTGCCGGAGACCAATCGGTGATCGCCCTGGCCCAGAGTCTCCGCATCAAGCAGAGCACCGTCCGCTGCAACCTCGAAGCGATGCTGGCTGATGGCCTCGTGTTGAGGAAGCCCGATGGCATCACTGGGCCTGGCCGCCCGAAATACCTGTATCGCCTTTCACCTGCCGGGATGGCGCTCTTCCCGACGCTCTATTCGTTCCTCGCCCGCCAGCTCCTCCGCATGTCGGAGTCAGGGAAGTCACACACCCGGGCTGAACTGGTCGAATCGCTGGCGGAGCCATGGCGAAGCGTGACGCCTCCCCGGCTCGGTGACCCGGATCTCGGTGGCCGCGTCAATGAGGCCGCGAGCCGCCTCGACGGTGTCGGCGTTCTCACCGACACTACCGCCTCGACCGGTGACGACTTCACCGTCTCGGTCTATCACTGCCCTATGGTCGACGTGATCGGCGAATCGCCCGTCGCCTGCCACGCGCTTCTCCAGGGCGTGACGGAAGCGTTCGCCGATGTCGACGTCCGCCACACCGAGCAAGCCGGTGAGGATGGCCTTTGCGCTGGCCAGTGTGCCTTCTTCATCCGACCCCTGCAGGCGGAGGGCACGGCGACTGAGGCTGCCAGCCAGGTTTCCGCGTCACTCATTCGCACCGGGGCTGTTTGCGATCCGCCGTTCGGTTCAGTTCCTTAGCGTTATCATCATTCATCCCATGCACCCCACCGGCGCGCCTATGGCTTTGCCCCCGCTCGATCGACTCCTCGGGCGATCCCCGGAGAGCGTCGAGCAACTCCTGAACTATGGTTATCGCGCCGCGTGGAAGGTCCGGGTCGGCCAGGACCTGTTCGCGGTCAAGGCAGACATCCGGCCCGGGTTCCAGCAACGCGAGGCCGATGCACACCGGTACGCGGCGACGTCTGGCGTTCCCGTCCCTGAAATCGTCAGCGTGGATGACGGCCCACCGGCCACAGTGGTGATCCGCTGGGTGGTGGGCGCGAGCCTCCAGGGGCAGGACTCGGCAGCCGCCTGGCGAGCGGCCGGTCGTGTCCTCAGGCTGATACACGCGCTACCACCGCTCCGAACACACGAGCAGCGCTGGGACGACTTCGTCCTCGACTGGTTTGCCGGGGCCCTGCCCTACCTCGCCCGCCACGGGCTCGGCGACGGCGAGATCACAGCCGCTCTCGAGCGGGCCAATGGCCTCCGGACGACACTCAGAGCCGAGCCACAGGTCTGGCTCCACGGTGATTGTCAGGCCGATCACTTCATCCTGGATCCCGCCAGTGAGCAGGTCGTGGCGGTGCTGGACTGGGCGGACGCCCAGCAAGGCGCTGCGGGCATGGACTTCGCGGTGCTGACGCTCTTCGATGACGGCGTCTTGCCGCACGTGTTGGACGGCTACGAGGCCAGCGCGGATTTCCGTCAGCGGCTGGCCGCCACGTTACCTTTCTACTCGGCCGTGAGAGCGGCGAGCGCAGCGGCGTGGCTCGACACCCATGGATACGACCGCGGCGAGTGGCCGGTCGAGGTGGTACACCGCTTTGCTCGTGGCGACTGAAGCCATCAGTCCTGCGGTTGCGGCGGCGGCACCAACGGAGGAAGATTCGCGCCAACCTGGGTTGCTGCAGAGGGGACCTTCGCTTGGCCTACGAGGACATCACCTACGAATTGAACGGCGGGGTCGGCCTGCTGACCCTCAATCGACCCGAACGGCTCAACGCGGCGCGCCCGCGAACGGCCCTCGAAATCGTCGACGTGCTCGAACAGGCAGCCCGGTCGGACGAGACACGGGTCATGGTCGTGACCGGCGCGGGACGCGGGTTCTGCGCGGGTGCGGACCTCATCACCCGGCCATCTCCGGAGGACGCCGAGCTGGTCGAGACGACCGGCTACCGGCGTGTGAAAGAGGGGGCGATCGGACACTGGGGCGTCATGTTCTCGCTCCTCGGGCATTTCCCAAAACCGCTGATCGCCGCCGTCAACGGCGTCGCCGCAGGGGCGGGGCTCTCGCTGGCACTGGCCGCCGACATCCGGCTGGCCTCG
>DATCGT010000137.1:0-4457 GCA_036508775.1 Tepidiformaceae bacterium
TCCGGCAAAGCCAACGCCGTCGCGGCGATGCAGGTGCAGACCGTCTTCCATGACACGATCGCCGGTGGCGACCGCGGATTACGGATTCCCGAGGCCAAGGCGATGACCGACGACCCCGCCTTCCAGAAGGAAGTGATGGACGCAATCGGGGAGCCGAACTTCGACTACTCCCGCTTGGTGATCGCGCTTGGTCCGGTCAGCGAAGGTGACGGGTTCTCGAGCGCGACGATCACGCTCGCCATCCGGGACCCCAATCGCGCCAAGGCAGAGAAGTACCGCCAGGCGTGGGTGGACGTGTTTACCAAGGAATACACCGCGCCGGACGGCATGTACCGGAAGCAATTCATCGACAACAAGCTGGCGGTCGCGACCGAGGCTGAGGCGGACTACCAGGCCGCCTACAAGCAGATGAAGGACCTCGCGGCCGCGAAAGGCGTGACGGCCCCACTCGACCAGATCTCCCTCCTCGCGCGCGACATCAACATCGTTGCCCAGCTGACCATTAACGAAGCGGATCTCCAGAACCAGCTGGCGCAGGTGCAGGGTGCGATTACCGCGATTGGAACCGGAAAGTACTCGACGGCCGCGGCGGCGGCCCTGGCCTCGGCGACACTCGGAACGCCGGTAGCTGCTGATGCGGCGGCGGGGGCCCTTGATGCCCGCGCGGCATCGCTCCAGGCGGCCGTCACCTCGATCCAGAAGCAGCGGCTCGCTGATTCCGACGGGTCCTTCGATCCGGAATTTCTCAAGGCTGTCGACAACGTCCGGGCGCTCGATGGCCTGAAGCAGGCCACCTACGACAAGCTCGGCAACGCGAAGGCGGCGGTCGTAAGCGCGCAAACCACGATTGATACATCGCTGGCATTCTCCGGCGGGCTCGCGGGCTCCTTGATGGGGAAGGTTGCCGTGACGCTGGCGGTGACGCTGGTGTTCGGACTCATCGCGATCTACGGCTTCGAGTGGCTGTCGCAGATCCGTGCCGGGGCGCGCGACTAGCCCCCCAAGGGGTGCCGGGCAGCTATGCGCATCGCCGAGATTAACGACATAGCCTCGGTTGCATCCGATTTGGCGGCCGGCCTCCGGGCCCGCGGGCACGAGGTCACACTTATTCGTCCGAGGCTCGTGGGTGGTGGCCTTCCCTGGATGGTGAAGCCCGTGGTGGGGCCCGTCCGGGCGGTGGAGTGGGCCCAGATCATCCGGGACGTCCACGCGGGCCACTTCGACATGGTCCACATCCACTACGCCTACCTCGGCATGCTCGGAGTGCTCGGTAAGTTCCCGTACATCCTTCACTGCCACGGCAGCGACGTGCGAGAAATCACGCCGTTCACGCGGTGGATGATTGAGCGAGCGCTCCTGGGTGCGGGAAAGGTCTACTACGCCACTCCCGACCTCGCGGACTACGTGCTCGCGCGCCGGTCAGACGCAGTCTTTCTCCCAAACCCGGTCGATTCGGACCAGTTCCGGCCCATAGCACCTGCTCGTGACAGCAACTCGGTCTTCGTGTGTTGCTCGCTGTCGGATATCAAGGGTGCCCAGCGGATCCTGAACGCCTGCCAGCGGCTGGCGGTCCAGCGTCCCGACATCACGATTACCGCGCTCACGCAGGGGGCCTATACCGACGCGTTCGCGGCGCTCCCCAACGTTCGGCTCCTGCCCTATCAGCCCCGGTCGGCGCTGCCCGGGATCATCTCCCAACACGGCGTGGTCATGGGGCAGACGCTGCTGGGCGTGATTGGGATGGCCGAACTTGAGGCCATGGCCTGTGCGCGGCCGGTCGTCGCCTGGTTCACGTATGACAAGTCCTACAGCGAGCCGCCACCCCTGGTACGGGCGGTCGACGGCTACGACATTGCCGCGAATGTGATTCGCCTCGTTGACAACGCGGATGAGCGCCAGGCGACGGGTGAAGCTGCCCGGGCATGGGTGCAAAAGCACCACAACGTCGCCGAGGCGGCTGAACAGGTCGAGAAGGCCGCCTACGAGGTGATTCGCGACTACCATGCACAATCGGAGGCTGCTTCATGACGACCATCGCACCTGGCGGAAGGCTCGACGATGCGCCGCTGACGCTCCCGGGGCGGCCACTCGTCTCGATCGTCATCCCCTGCCTGAACGAGGAGCGTTACATCACCGCGTTGCTGGATTCGCTCGCGGCGCAGGACTACGGTCCTGACGGGATCGAGGTTGTCGTAGCAGACGGCGGCAGCACCGACACCACCCGGCAGCTCGTACGCGACTACCGGTCGCAGTTCGCACGCCTGGAACTCGTCGACAACC
Source organism: Tepidiformaceae bacterium (assembly GCA_036508775.1). Taxonomy (GTDB): domain Bacteria; phylum Chloroflexota; class Dehalococcoidia; order Tepidiformales; family Tepidiformaceae; genus JBGPOS01. Next base: position 2,281 of record DATCGT010000137.1, read on the forward strand.
CGAAGCGAATCACCGTCGGCGGGCTCAACGCGGGGATGGACGCGGCCCGGGGCGATTGCTGGATCATCATTGGCGCGCACAGCCACGTCCGCGCCGACTTCGTCCGGGTCTCGGTCGACGCGCTGAAGCGCACCGGTGCGGCATGCGTCGGCGGGCCGATCGAAACGGTCGGCGAGGGGCCCGTCGGGCTGGCGATCGCAGCGGCGATGTCGTCGCCGTTCGGAGTTGGCGATGCGAAGTTCCGCTACGCCGACAAGGAAGAAGAAGTCGATACGGTGCCGTTCGGCTGCTACCACCGGCTCGTGTGGGAGCGGGTGGGCCGCTTCGACGAAACGGTCGATGGGGCGGACGAAGACAGCTACAACGCCCGTCTGATCGAAGCGGGCGGACGAATCGTCCTGGTCCCGACGATCCGCAGCAGCTACTATCCCCGGCGCACGCTCAAGGCGCTGGCGAAGCAGTACTGGGAGTACGGCGCTGCCAAGGGCACGCTCTACGGGCGCGGACGTCCGCTGAAACCGCGACACTTCGCCCCTTCGGCGATGGTTGCCGGTGGGCCGCTGCTGTTCCTGGTCGGGCGTTTCTCCGGGAAGACCCGCTGGCTGCTGAGGACGCTGGCGATAGCCTATGTGGCGACGGGTGGAGCCCTGGCGCGGCGGGCTGCGGAGAAGAACGGGGCGAATCCCGCGCTGACATTTGCCGCGATGGCGACGATGCATGTTACCTACGGTGCGGGCTTCATCTACGGGGCCTGCAAGGAGAAGTGCGGGGAAGGGACAGCTTAAGTGTGTCGGAGCTTTTCGGAACCCCCCTGGGGATTGTGTAGCCGACAAGATCGGGGCCGATCCGGGCCAGCATAGGGACGCTTCGACCGTAAATGTCACCCGACCGGACTTGTACCCGCAAGGTTGATGGGTGATAGTCTCACAACGGAGGACCTGTCCCGAGCCCGAGGCGTCTAGCTGACAGAACTCGGAAGGTGTTTCCGCCCGGCTCCTACTGAACGGGGAGCGCGGGTAGTGCGGAGGAGCACACGAACCCATGGCTACGCGAACGCTATTTCCACAGCCCGGACTCCAAGAGAGCGCACGTATTCAGCGTTTCTGGAACGACCATTACGCGGAACTTCTCGCTCAGCACCCCGAACAATTCGTCGCCGTAAAAGACGACAAGGTGGTGGCTGCTGCTGACGACCTTGCGTTGCTCTATTATCAATTGCGCGACATGGGACTAGATGCCCGGACTGACGTCGCGATTGAATACATCAGTTCAAAGTCGGCCAGCCTGCTGTTGTGATCCGGGGGTTCTTCAACCCCGCTATCTTGCCGCAGCCCATCCTGCGCGTGGCCGTTCGCATCCCAGCAATTCATCCTGACTGGCAACTGGTGAACTTCATCGTAGACACCGGCGCGGCCGTTACCTGCATTCATGCGATCGACGCGATTCGGCTATTCGGGATGTCACCGGCGAGTCTGGCACCAACCGCTTTGCCGAATCCCAGTCCCATCGGCGGGATCGGTGGCGGGCTCAACCCAAACCATCTCGCGCGCCTCGCCAGGCGCGGACTCCTCACGAGGGTCGCACGTGGCCTGTACGCGTCCCTTGATGCGCCAGTATCCGAGCACCACGCGCTTGCCGAGGCCGCGCGACTCTATCCGAAGGCCGTGGTCTGTCTGCTTTCGGCGCTCCAGTTCCACGGACTGACGACCCAGGCACCGCATCAGGTATGGCTCGGGATCGATGTGAAAGCGTGGAAACCGACCCGGGATGGTCCTCAGGTCCGCTGGGTGCGCTCGTCCGGTGTGGCGCTCACCTCAGGGATAGAGGTTCACGAACTTGAAAGCGCCCCCGTGCGGATTTACTCGCCCGCTAAGACCGTCGTCGATTGCTTCAAGTTTCGCAGCAAGGTTGGCCTGGATGTCGCCCTCGAGGCACTGCGTGACTACCGCGCCAGGCGAGGCAGCGTCGACGACCTGTGGCACTATGCCCGCATCTGTCGGGTAAGCAACGTGATGCAGCCTTACCTCGAGGCCGTAGGTTAATGGCGGGACTAACACCCAACATCGGGGCGTCGGTGCGGCAGCGATTGCTCAATCGGGCTCGCGCGCGCGGCATCGACTACAGCCTCCTCCTGCTGCGCTTCCTCAACGAGCGAGTCCTCTACCGGCTCTCCCGGT
>DATCGT010000138.1:0-5820 GCA_036508775.1 Tepidiformaceae bacterium
GGCGTCGCCACCCGTTGAATCGCTGGAGGGCAGGGCGACGGGTGCCGGGGCGGCTCGTTTCTCGCCGATTGCCAGGGCACCGACGATTGCGGCCACGAGTTCCCGTTCGGGCCCGCTGCCTTCCCTGCGCCAGGCAAGAAATTCCTTTGCAGGTTGGGGGAACATCACGTAGCTCAGCACGTCCTCGATGCTCTCGGCGAGGTCGCCGACTTCAGCCTTTGCCTGGTCGAGTTCCGGGGGCAGGTCGTCGGCGGGGCGATGGGTGATGGGGATGTCGCCGTCGCAGATGGTCTTCATGATCTCTGGTGCAATGGGAACTGCGGTGGCCCCGTAGGCGCCGAGGGTCAGGTTCTTGGTCTCTTTGGTGACCGTCCCGTAGCGCTTGCCGGTGAGGACATTGAGAACGGCCTGTGTGCCCACGATCTGCGAGCTTGGGGTGACCAGCGGGGGGTAGCCGAGGTCGGCGCGGACGCGGGCGTTCTCCTGGAGCACTTCAGCGAGGCGGCTTTCGGCGCCCTGGTCGCGGAGCTGGCCGACGAGGTTCGAGATCATGCCGCCCGGCACCTGGTGGGCGAGGACTGCCGCGTCAACGCCGAGGAGGTTGCTTTCGAACTTCCAGTAACGCTTGCGGACATCGCGGAAGTAGTCGGCCAACTTCTCGAGCTTTTCGAGGTCGAGGCCCGTTGCGTGGTCGGGGTCTTCGGCCAGGGCAGCGACCATGGTCTCGGTGGCTGGTTGTGAGGTGCCACCGGCGAGGCTGCTGATCGCACAGTCGATGACATCGGCGCCGGATTGGACGCCGATGAAGTACGCCATCTCCGAGTAACCGGAGGTGTCGTGGCAGTGCATCTGGACGAGCTTGTCCGGGTGGTCCTTCTTGATTCGCCCCACGAGCGATTTGGCCATCATTGGACTGAGCAGGCCGGCCATGTCTTTTACGCAGAGAGAGTCGGCACCCATTTCCACCATCGTGTCCGCCATCTGGGCGAACCTATCGACGGTATGGACGGGGCTGATCGTGTAGCAGATGGTGCCCTGGATATGCCCGCCGGCCTTCTTGACGGCGGCGAATGCGGTCTCGAGGTTTCGGGTGTCGTTCAGGGCATCGAAGATCCGGAAGATGTCCATGCCATTGGCGACAGCGCGCTCGCAGAACGCCTGGACCACGTCATCGGCGTAGTGGCGGTAACCGACGGCGTTCTGGCCGCGGAGCAACATCTGGGTTGGGGTGTGCTTCAGCCGCTTCTTGATCTCTCGAAGACGTTCCCACGGGTCTTCCTTGAGGAAGCGCATGCAGGTGTCGAAGGTCGCGCCACCCCAGCACTCGATGCTGTGGTAGCCGATCGCGTCCATGGATTCGAGGGCCGGGATCATGTCCTCGGTCCGCATCCGTGTGGCCAGCAGAGACTGGTGGCCATCGCGTATGGCCGTCTCCATGATGCCGACTTTCGTCATCGTGTAGTTCCGTGAAGAAGGTGGGTAGCGGACGCCCAGAACGTCCGCGTGCCGTCAACCTTATCACGTGGATCACTCACCGGGCATGGCATTCCTGTCCTGCTGGAACGTCCCCGGCTAGATGTAGTTAATCCGAACCTCGGGAGCCCCGACGATGTGGTTGATCAACTCGTCAACCTGGTGGAGCAGACGCTCCATTTCAAGCGGCCGTGGCGTGTAGTTCGAGAGCGGTTCGGGTACGACATACCCAGGGAGGATCCCGTACTGTACGCAGAGCCTGTCGGCGTCGGCGATAAGCTTCGTGAGCGGCGTGGCGCCGGGGTTCGCGTGATGCGAGGTGATCGCCTTCTGCATCTCTTCAGGCAGGCCCCACTTCGCCGCGAGCAGGCCGCCGATCTCAGCGTGGTCGTAGCCGAGCGTTTCGTGCTCGATCGTTTCGAGCGGCACGTCCTCGGTGATCGCGTTGACGACTGCCTGGTCGAGACCAGCCGGGTCGGCGTTGAAGATCGCCAGGCGCCCGATGTTGTGGATGACGCCGGTTGTGAATGCGGTGGGAGGATCGACCCGGGTTCGCGCGGCCGCTTCGCTCGCCAGAAAGGCGACTGCCAGCGAGTGGCGCCAGAAGGTGCTGATTCGGAAGAGGGCGTTTCCCGGGTCAGGCGGATAGGTGCCCGCGATCGCGCTGGCGACTGCGATGTTGCGTGCCTGGATGAATCCCAGTAGGACCAGTGCCTCCTGTATTGAACTCACCTGCCGCCGGCGTGCGAAGGCCGCGGAGTTCACGATGCGGAGGAGCTTCGCGGTCAGCCCGGGGTCGGACGAGACGACAAGGGCAAGGTCTTTCGCGGAAGACTTGGGATCTTGAGCAGTTGCGACCACCCGGAACGCGACGGCTGGGAGTGGTGGCAGTGATTCGACTGCCGCGACGATCTGTTCGCGGGTTTTGCGTCCAGAACCGGGTGTGTTGGATTGCGCGACCATAGATACCCCTGTCCCTTAAGGATGGCGTACCCACTGTCGCGCGAACATGCGCCCGGGAGCATAGGGATCGGCCCGTACTTGATGCGCAGCGGATCCCTAAAGGGGGATGTTGCCGTGCTTCTTCGGCGGGTTGCGATCAGCCTTGTTCTGGAGCATCTCGAGGGCGCGAATGATCTTCGCGCGCGTTACCCGCGGGTCAATGACATCGTCGATGAAGCCGCGGCCCGCCGGGATGTAGGGGTTGGCGAACTTCTCGCGATACTCGTCGATGAGCTCTTTTCGGCGGGCTTCCGGGTCCGGAGCTTTCGCAACTTCGTCGCGATAGACGATGTTCACGGCGCCGTCGGGACCCATGACCGCCAGCTCGGCCGTCGGCCAGGCGAAGTTCATGTCGCCGCGCAGGTGCTTGCTCGACATGACCAGGTAGGCGCCGCCGTAGGCCTTTCGCAGCACGACGGCGATCTTGGGGACGGTCGCTTCGCTGTAGGCGAAGAGGAGCTTCGCGCCGTGCGTGATGATCCCGCCGTACTCCTGCGTGATCCCGGGCAGGTAACCGGGCACGTCGATGAGTGTCACCAGCGGGATGTTGAAGCAGTCGCAGAAGCGGACGAAGCGAGCGCCCTTCCGGGCAGCGTTGATGTCTAAGGAACCTGCCAGGGCCATCGGCTGGTTGCAGACGAACCCGACGGCGCGTCCCTTCATCCGGCCGAAACCAACGACAATGTTGGGGGCGAAGAGTTCGTGGACTTCCATGAATTCGCCGTCGTCAACGAGGCGAAGGACGACCTCTTTTACGTCGTACGGCCGGTTTGGTTCTGCGGGGACGATCGTCAGAAAGTCCGGTTCGGATCGCTCCGGGTCATCGCTCGTGGCAACGAGCGGGGTCTCTTCGGTGTTGTTCGAAGGGAGGAAGGAGAGGAGCCGGCGGACCTCGCTCAGGGTCTCGGCTTCGCCTGCGATAGCGAAGTGTGCCACTCCCGATCGGGTCGCATGGGCATCGGCGCCACCGAGTTCTTCCTGGGTGACTTCTTCGCCCGTCACCGAACGGATGACGTCCGGGCCCGTGATAAACATCCGGCCGAGCCCTTCGGTCATGAAGCAGAAGTCGGTGATTGCGGGGCTGTAGACAGCGCCCCCGGCCGACGGGCCCATGATCACGCTGATCTGGGGGATGACCCCGCTGGCGAGGGTGTTCATCGCGAAGATCTCACCGAAGCCGCGGAGCGACTCGGGGCCGTCTTCAATCCTGGCTCCGCCGGAGTCCTGGATGCCGACGAGCGGTGCCCCGGTCATCATGGCGAGGTCCATGACCTTCAAGATCTTCTCGGCCACCGGTTCGCTGAGCGAACCGCCGTAGAGCGTGAAATCATAGGCGAAGACGTAGATCGGCCGCCCGTCGACCTTGCCCCAGCCGGTTACGACGGCTTCAGCCGTCTCTTCGCCGGCGTGTGCGCCGCGAGGACGCACGAGCGTGTCGATCTCATCGAAGCTTCCCGGGTCGAGGAGGAGGTCAATCCGCTCTCGGGCGGTGAGCTTCCCCTTGCTGTGTTGGGCTTCGATCTTGGAAGGGCCGCCCCCCTGGGCGAAGAGAGCTTTCTTCTCCTCGAGATGGGCAAGCTTCTCAGCAGCTGTCAGTTGATGGTCGACCATGTATGCCTCAGCACGGGCGGGAGGTCGCAGCGGGACAGGATGCGTCGCGCATTCGTCGCGGCCGCCCTGTCAGGTTCGCGGCGTCTGGGCAATGTAGCATCGAGGGGGGTTCGGCGCCATGCGCGTCAGTGCGACGACGGCCGCAGTCGGCCGGTCGCCTCGCCCCAATTCCACCCGTCGATCTCCGGGAGCGCGATCCCGTGCGCGCTCAGCGTAGTCACGATGTGCGCCCGGTGCTCCGTCGAATGGTTGATCGCCTGGACCAGCACGACCTGCCCGTCGATCTCGTAGTCGACGCCGTCCCAGCTCTCGCGGATGACCGTGGCTGGCTCGATCGTCTCGGCGAGGCGGCGGAGGCGGTCGCCGCTCCAGCGGGCATGCTCCACGAGCGCTTCGAGCCCGGGCCATCCTGCGTCGCCGCGAAGGCTCTGTGGCTGCTCTTCGCCGGAGAGGCGGCGGATGTACGTCTGTTCGCCCGAGAGGTAGTGCACGAGCGTGGCGGCGGGAGTGCCGTAGACGCCGGCGATGGTCACGGCAAGCTGCTCTTCCTTCAGACCGCTGCAGGCTTCGAGGAGCAGCAGGTTGGCCCAGTAGTTGTGTTCGAAGAGCGGCGTTAGCGCGTTGGCCATGTGCCAATTCTGCTGGCGCGGGCAAAGAAAAACCACCAGCTGCCTGGTGGTGTGTCCTCGGTCGTGATTGTGGTGGTGGAGACAGGGGGGCTCGAACCCCCGACCTCAGCATTGCGAACGCTGCGCTCTCCCAACTGAGCTATGTCCCCACGGAACAGGAAGACCTCCGCCATCGTATTGAGCGGTGTGAACCTGAGTCAACCGGAGGGGGAGTGGAGTGTCCCTAGCTTCGCTGGGAGGAGCCACGCCCGATGCGGTAGCTCGTTTCGCCGGTGAAATCCTTCTCTTTGCCGCACTTCTTGCAACGGCCCGAGGTCAATTCGCCGCGTGGCGATTCAAGGATCCAGTGGTGAATGCAGTCATCAACCAGTTGAAGCGCTTCTGACTTGGACATGAGCAACCCCCTCGACAATCGTAAAGGTCAGGAAAAATCCGGGTGCTAATCAGGGTTGTGCCACCAGCCCCACGGCAGTGTAGTCCCCGGTATAGATGACATCAATGGCCTATTTCGATTTGTCCAAGAGTCCGGGCAAAGGTGTAATACGCATTTCCCCCGCCGCGAGCTCGATCGAGTTCACAACATCGCCGATGGCGGGGATAAGCAGTTCGCGATCACCGTCGCGAATGACGTATACGTCCGCTGCGCCGTTCTGCAACACCTCGGTGATACGCCCCATGGCCTCGCCCTCGTTGGTGATTACGCGGAGGCCGATCAGCTCGTGGATGAAGTAGGACTCGTCGTCGTCGCGGCGGACGTCGGAGTCGCGGGCTTCGAGGAGGAGGCCGCGCAGGCCTTCGACCGAATCGCGGCTGGCGAAGCCCGCGACCTGGATGATCCAGGCGCCGCGGTCGGGGCGGGCGCGGACGATCTTGCTGCGGACGGAGTTGATGAAGACGAAGCGCCCGGCCTGGAGGTTGGGTGCGGCCGGGGAGAACGCCTCGACGCGGATTTCGCCCTTCAGGCCGTGCGGCTTGAGGACGCGCCCGACGGCCGTGTAGCCCTCGCGGGGCTCGGTTGGGGCGTTGGCCGTTGGCTGTTGGCTGTTGGCCGTTGGCCTTTGGCCGTTGGCTGTTGGCCGTTGGCCTTTGGCTGTTGGCCGTTGGC
>DATCGT010000139.1:0-2999 GCA_036508775.1 Tepidiformaceae bacterium
CATCGCCTTTGTGACGAAAGCCAGGGCGCCGACACTGAGAGCCGTGATGACCCAGTAGCCGCCGTTCAGGGCGCCCATGGGGTCCTTGATTCGCTTCGCCCAGAAGGGCACGGTGAACATTCCGATGATCGTCGCGAAGACGCCGAAGGAACGCAGCACGAGCGGAAAGAGAATCCACTTCACGTTGCCGGTGGCCGTGAAGATGGCCACACCGAGGATCATCGCGCCGATGTTCTCGGCGCTCATCGATTCGAAGAGGTCGGCACCGCGGCCGGCGCAGTCGCCGACGTTGTCGCCTACGAGGTCCGCGATAACGGCCGCATTTCGCGGGTCGTCCTCGGGAATGCCCGCTTCGACCTTGCCGACGAGGTCCGCCCCGACGTCAGCGGCCTTCGTGTAGATACCACCGCCGAGCTGAGCGAACAGGGCGACAAAGCTCGCCCCGAAGCCGAAGCCGACGATGAGGAATGGCGTCTGGTCGATCGGATGACCGAGCACGCGGCTGTAAATCGCAAACATGCTCGAAACGCCAATAAGGCTCAGCGCTACGACCAGGAAGCCTGAAACCGCGCCACCGCGGAGGGCCGTGTTGATCGCATCCGCGAGGCTGTTCTGTGCCGCGGCGGCGGTTCGGCCGTTCGCGCGCACCGCGATCGACATGCCGATAAAGCCGGCGAGCCCGGATGCCGATGCCCCAACGATAAACGCGATGCCCGTGAGAACGCCGGTGGAGGGCACTCCCTTGAAGACACCGACGATCACGCCCACAACCACCGCTGTCACGACGGCGAGCATGGCAATCGTGCGGTACTGGCGATTCAGGAAGGCGTTTGCCCCTTCCAGGATCGTCCCCGCAATTTCCTGCATGGCAGGCGTCCCTTTGTCCCTTCCCAGGACGTCAAACGCCAGCCAAACGGCAAAGAGGATCGCCGCGACACTCGCCGCGGGGATCATGATCTGGGCCAGGAGCATAAGTCTCCCCCTCCATGAAGTCTGCTTGGCGGCACCCGCACCCCCCGGGCACACGGAACCGCCCGGCCGCCCCTGAGACGCGCCGAAGCGTGGCGGAGTCTAGCAAACCGACCCTTTACGGGGAATCGCTGATAAAGCAATTGCGCCTCACGGGTCAGACTTTCAGTTCTCCCGCAAAAGGAGCAGCCCCGGCACCTGCTGCGATGCCGTACCGTTGTCTCGAAATGTAACCGGAGCGTGCCCAACGATGCGCGAAATCGCGGAACTCAACGGCGACGGCATCGCCCTCGAACTGAGGGATGCCATCCATGCAGTCAACGAAGCCCTTGGCAGTCCCGTGGCCTTCAGACCGATCGACTGGAGTGTCGAAAACCGCGATCGCGGCCCGGCCGTGCTCGACGAAGGGATCGAACTGACCCGCAGTCTGGGTGCCGCGATGAAATACCCGACGGTCACCAGGATCGAAAGTCCCAACCAGGTGCTCCGGGACCGGCTTGGGCTGGCGGTCATCCACCGCCCCTGCCGGACTTACCCGGGCGTCAGCCGCAACTACACCGGCGCGATCGACCTCCACGTTATCCGTGTAGCCACCGGCGGTACCTACGAAGACGCGGGGCGACGCATCGGCTACCACTCGGCCGTCAGCATCCGGATCATGGAGCGCACACCGGTCGAGCACGCGGCGCACTTCGCCTTCCGGCTGGCAGAGCGCATTCGCTCGCGCAACGTCGTTTCGACGAGCAAGTACACGATCCAGCGCGCCGCCGACGGCCTCTTCGAGGAGATCATCAACGAAGTGGCAACGGAATACCGCAACATCGACCACCATGCCGAGTTGTTCGACTCGCTCCTGGCGAAGCTGATCATCAATCCCGAGCGATTCAAGGTAATCGTCACGCCGAACGAATACGGCGACTTCCTCAGCGATGCTGTCTACGGGCTCATCGGCTCCATCGGCCTCGGCGCGAGCGCTTCCTACGCCTTCACAGCGAGTCACCAGCCGAGCGTCGGCATCTTTGACCCCGCCGGTGGCACCGCCCCGGACATCGCCGGGAAAGGCATCGCCAACCCCTCAGGGGCGATCGAAGCTTTCGGCTATCTCCTCGAATACTGCGGTCACCGCGACATGGGGCAGCAGCTCATCGACGCCGTTCACCACTGCATCGCGGGCGGCGAGAAGACGGGCGACCTCGGAGGCACGCTGAACACGATGGAATACACGAAGGCTGTTATCGCCCGCGCCGTAGCCCCTGCCTAACCCGGATCCACCGAGGGGTAGGCGGGCAGCAACGGTTTAAACGCTAAAGCAGGTGCTCTTCTGAACTGAGAAGATGGGGTTGAAAGACACACCATCAACACAACCAGAGGAGCACCTGACAGATGCAATCATCACACGGCCTCGACCGCCTGAAAACAGGGTTCGACGACGAGCGGCTGGTTGACCATGCAGGGCTGCTCCTACCGGCGACGCTGGCAGCGCATCTCGGGCTGCGCAAGCTCGTGGACGAGCACCTCGATCTCGGCTCCGCACCGGGACGAGCGCACGCGGGAGACAAGTTCTTCACTCTGGTCATGTCGGCGCTGGCCGGAGGCGACAGCATCGATGACGCGAACGCCCTCCGCGCGGGCGGGACGGACCGGGTGCTGGGCTGCACGATCAAGGCAGCATCCACGCTGGGCACATACCTGAGGGGCTTCCGCTGGGGACATGTACGCCAGCTGGATGCCGTTGCCGCCAGCTCCTCGCGCGAGCCTGGGCCGTAGGGGCGGGACCGGGCGCAGAGCCGTTCACGATCGATATGGACTCCACAATTTGCCCGACCTATGGGCTCCAGAAGGAAGGAGCCCTTCATTACGGCTACACCGGAGAGCGCGGCTATCACCCGCTCCTCGCGGTTGCTGCCGGAACGGGCGACGTCTCATGTCCCGCCTCCGTGGCGGTAACGCCAACACTGCGCGGGGCGCCGGCCACTTCCTCACCGAGACGATCGGCCGGGTGCGGGGGGCCGGGGCCACCGGAGCGCTCA
>DATCGT010000140.1:0-3208 GCA_036508775.1 Tepidiformaceae bacterium
CGTGATCCCGGCGCTCATCAAGAAGTGCGAGGACGCCATCGAGTCCGGCGCGGATCACATCGACGTCTGGGGGACCGGCTCCGCCTCGCGCGAGTTCCTCTACGTGGATGACGCAGCCGAGGGCATCATCCTCGCTGCGGAGCGCTACGACGGTGCCGAGCCGGTCAACCTGGGCGTGGGACAGGAGATCACGATCCGCGAGCTCGTGGAGCTGATTGCCGAGGTGACGGGTTTCGCGGGCGAGATCCGATGGGACCCGTCGAAGCCGGATGGTCAGCCGCGACGGGCGCTGGACACGAGCCGGGCCCGGGAGCGGTTCGGGTTCCGCGCGGGCACAACCTTCGCGGAGGGCCTCCGGCGAACCGTCGACTCGTACGAGCGGCAGAGCGCCGGGACCACCCGCACGACTGCGGAGTCGGCGTGATTTCGTCGAGCGTCGCTGTGCCTCTCCGCGCTCAGGTGAGCGGCGCGAGTGGGTATACGCGAAGGAGTGCGTCGCGGCGATGTGGCAGATGCTCCAGCAGCCACAGCCGGACGACTACGTGATCGCGACGGGCGAATCGCGACGGGCGAGATGCACTCCGTCCGCGAACTGTGCGAGGTCGCCTTCGGCCTCGTCGGCCTCGACTGGCAACGCTACGTCCGCATCGACGCGAAATACCTTCGGCCGACGGAGGTTGAGGAACTCTGCGGGGATGCCTCGAAGGCCCGTGAGCGCCTCGACTGGCAGGCCGGGACGACCTTCCGGGACCTGGTGCGCCTCATGCTGGAGCACGACCTCGCCGATGCGGGGTTGCCCGTGAATGTGCCGTGATGACCGCGATCGCGGGTCATCCAAGGTATCGCGATGACTGGCTGACTCCGTTTCTCGCGGCGATCCAGCCCGACCTCCGGCCCGGCTCCGTCGTCATCGACATCGGCGGTGGCCGCCATCCAGTGATCGGCCGGCCCGACCTGCCGCCGGGTGCGACCTACATCGGGATCGACCTGTCCGAGCGTGAGCTTGCAGCCGCGCCGCCCGAAGCGTATGACCGCGTCATCGTCGCCGACGTCTCGGAGCACCAGCCGGATCTCGAGGGCTGTGCCGATCTCGTGGTCTCATGGCAAGTGCTGGAGCACGTCGCGCGACTAGATGATGCGGTCTCCAATATCCATTCCTATCTGCGGACGGGCGGGCTTCTTGTAGCGCAACTGAGCGGCGGAAGATCGGTCTTCGCCCTCATCAACCGGGTGATCCCGCACCGAGTGGCGAAGTTAGTCATGAAGCGACTTCTTCGACGCGACCCAGCGTCCGTGTTCCCTGCACCATACGATCGGTGCACATACTCAGCACTTTCCCGAACACTTGAGAGCTGGTCGGACGTCCTGATCGTTCCGCGGTATCGCGGCGCACAGTACTTTGGATTTCTGCCGCCACTCCAGACCCTGTATGTGCGCATCGAAGATCTCATCGCTAGAGGGAACCACCGAGACCTCGCCACCCACTACCTGGTGGTAGCGCGGCGTTGACCTGCGAAGTGGCCTTCGAACTGGCCGAATTGGCGTTGGTGAGATACGTGCACCCTGGAGAGCGCTCCTGCCAAGCAGACGAGGCGGAGAAACCCGCGTTGACGGTTCAACGTTGGCCGGGCCTTCGACCCCCGGCCGGGGTCGCGGCCACAGCCTCTGGAGCGTGGCCTAACAAGCTGGTCTTTCGGACAGCAGTCAAGGCGTCGGGGTTCCTGAGTTGAGCGCGGTTCGCGACAGTGGACGGAGTCTCGGAAGCGCCGTGAACCTCCGAATACGCGTGGCTCTTGTCGTTTCTCTTCTGGCGGTTGGCGCCGGGGCGGCAGTTGCCCTGCTCGCGAACGTCGGCCCTGCCTGGCTGCTTGTCTGGGCGGGTGCTGTCATCGCTCTTGTTCCGGCAGTTCCGCTCTTCTTCGGGCGGCCCTTCGACATATTTGAACCCGTCTACCTATTCGCAGTCTCCTACCTGGTGCTTTTTGTCGTTCGGCCAGTCTTCGACCTCAGCCAAGCTCTGGGGCTGCCGTTGATTGCCGGGCAGGATCCCACGCCCGGCTATGAACTTGCGCTGGCGCTCGGCCTCGCCGGGGCATGTTCGTTCTTCGTCGGCTACTATGCGCCACTCGGAAGGCGGCTGGCACGCCACTTGGGGGATCTGTCGGGTGAGTTGGATTCGGACCGCCTCACCGTCTTCTCGGGGGCAACGGTCATGCTTGGGCTCGGCCTGTTCGCGGCCTTTATCGTGACCTCGGGCGGCCTCGACACGTTGGCCCTGATCCTGAGCGGGCGCAGCGCCAGCTATTTCTCCGTCTTCGCGCAGTCAACCGGCTATCTTTTTCTGGGGCTGCAAGGCCTGGTCGGGGTCGGGATTCTGCTGCTCGCCACGGCGAAGAGCTGGCGGAGCTTGCGGGGCGGCATTGCCCTCGGGATACTCCTCATTTCCCAATCCACCGCCATTGCCGGCGGGAATCGAATTTGGCTGCTTCCAGTCGCGTCCGCCGTCGGAGTTCTCTGGTATTTGCGGCGCGGTCGCAGGCCGAGACTGATCATGGTGGTCCTAGTGTCCGCCCCGTTGTTCCTCTTCGGGATCACGCTCCCCAGGGACTACCGTAACGTTGAACTGCGTCAGGGAACGCTTGTTGACTCGGCAATTGGCATATTGTCCAACCCCGGTCAGTCCGTCTCGGACTTCTTCAGTACTCCGGATACGGCCATGCTCTCGACTCTCGCAGTCGAAACTCAGTACGTTCCGGCAGTGATGCCCTTCCAGCTCGGCGGGACCTATCTGGCAGAACTACTGCGTCCCATCCCCCGCGCGCTTTGGGCTGACAGACCGCGTGAGGGAGAGGTGTACCTCATGCAGGTCATCTTCCCATCGCTGTTTGCCGCCAACGTTCAGTTCACGTTCAGCCTCTTCGGCGAGCCCTATATGAACTGGGGATTGTTCGGCGTCTTGGGATTCTGCCTCGCGTTCGGTGCCGCATGGCGAGCCCTGCTGGAATGGTTTCGGCGCTCCCAAGCGAATCGTCTGACCCAGGGAGTGTTCGCCGCGAGCTGGCCTTTCATGTTCGTCTACGTTCGCGGCGGCCTTGGAGTGGACTACCAACGCCAAGTCATCGTCCTTCTGCCGATCCTTGTCGGGGCATGGTATGCGCGACGTCTTACGCGCACAACAGCGGAGCTCAGTTTGTGACTACCCGCCCCG
>DATCGT010000141.1:0-4857 GCA_036508775.1 Tepidiformaceae bacterium
AATGCATTAGCGGGGAGCGCGCCAGAAGGGAGCGGACCAACGGCGCGACTTCCCCGCACAGCGACAATACCTGTCGCACGGTAAAGGCCCGAGAATCGCCCGAGTGGCAACCCTACCCGCCGAGAGGGAAGGTGGAGCGTGGACTCCGGCTGAAACGAAGGAGGAGACGCTGTGAAAGGCTTTGTACAGGACATCGAAAGCCTCGCCGTCAAGAATGATGACTTCCGCCAGGTGCTCTACACCGCAAAGAATTGCCAGCTCGTGCTGATGGCATTGAAGCCCGGGGAAGAAATCGGGGCAGAAGTCCACAGGCTCGACCAGTTCTTCCGCGTCGAGGAGGGGATGGGTGAGGCCGTTCTCGATGGCGTTCGTACTGCCATCCGGGCGGGCTTTGCCGTGCTCATCCCGGCCGGGACGAATCACAACATCATCAACACCGGTAGCGGTCCGATGAAGCTCTATACGCTCTATGCGCCGCCAAATCACATCGACGGCGTCGTCCACCATACCCGCGCCGACGCGGAGGCAGACGACGAGCACTTCGACGGCAAGACGACGGAAGGCGAATGAGCGGCGCGGTCCATCTCTGATTCGCCCCTCGACGTGTTCACACCCCGCTCACCACTTGAACGCCTCCGCAAAGGCCGCGTAGAGCCCCCGGAACGCCTGCTCATCCACGTCCACCGTCACCCGCCGGGTCGCCCCATCCGTCGTCGTCTTCAACGTAAACGGCGTCGCCGGGTTCCGCGTGCGGTACCGCGCCAGGATGTACAGCACGTGCAGGTCCTGGACAAAGTCGCCACGGCTGTCCGGCTCGATCAGCCATCGTTCAGGGGTCGTCATCGGACAATACTAGAACATTCGTTCTTATCCGTGAAGCCAGTTTACGTAAGGGCGAATTGGTCGTAGCCGCCGGCCACCGGGCCGGCTGGAGACGGTTGCCAAGGACGAGGAAGGGATTCCGGTCCGGCTGGTGCGCGCGGATGGTGGGCCCCTCCAGCGGCCGCCTGGGGGGATCCCTTTCCCCCGGAAAACCCGGACCCTGTCCGAGGCATTTTCGAACCCCGAGCACCCCAAGCCCCCTCGCCCGTCGCAACGGGGCCCGGCTAACGGCTAACGGCCAAGGCCTGCCAACTACCGGACTGGAACCGGTGTCGAGAATGGCCCACTGGCGACCTTCTCCAGCAATGCCTGGGTCTTCGACACCGCGGCAACCACCGCGTCCAACCCCAGCTTCTCCTTCGTCCCCGTGAAAGAGACGTGCACGATCGCGTTGCTGTACACCCAGGCATAGTCCTCGATGCGCATGCTCTGGGGTTGGCCCTGCACGCTGAACGTCAGGTCGTACGCGGTCGCGATCCCGCCTTTGGGGGCGCCCGTCGAAGGGCTCCCGCTCGTAACCTTCGCCGCATCCGCGCCGATCGAATTCAGAAAGCTCTCCAGGCACTTCGGCATGTCGACGTGTTGCATCGCCTGCCGGTAGCTCGCCATGTCGCTGGAAATGTTCCGGGTGTCCTTCTGGATACTGACCTCGATGCTCGCCGTGACGTCGTTCGCTCCCTGGCTATAAGCAGTCACCGCCTTGCCCGCCTGGTCGGGGTTCATACCGTCGTGGTACGCGACCGTCTGGGCCTTCACCGCCGAACACGAAGCCCCTGTGAAAAGGGGGTTGTTGGATGGATCTTCAGCCGTGAAATCGTCGACGCTCGTGATCGTCCAGCCCGTGCCGGGAAAGTCGGAGGCAGGAATCATCGCCCTGTGGGCGTATTCGCTCGCCCTCGCCGGGTCGAACTTGTTCCCGCCGCTGTCGCGAATGAAAAACCAGTACCCGGCGCCAACGGCAACCACCACGGCCGCGGCGATCCCGGCTGCAAGCCAGGGACCCCGGTTGAACCGCGACCGGTTGTGCGTCGCAGGTGTACCGGCAAGCGGAACGCCACATGAAGAGCAGGTAGTCGCCTCGTCGGCGTTGTTGGTCCCGCAATGAGCACAGAACACGAGCGCTTTCCTCCGCCGGAAAATCGAATCGCAACACCGGCAGGTTGGCTTGCCGGCTCACTCGAACATCACTCGATTATAAAGCGCCCTCCGGGAATCCCGGCGGGTCGTAGCGATACATCCATCGATCCTGGGGATAGCTCGTCGTACGGCGCCAGCCCCACCACCACTCCGGTAAATGCGAGGTATTGTCCCCACGCCCTCCACCCGCCGATAACCCACTCGAGCAGGGCCCCAAGCCCACGGCTCAGGAAGAGGGACACACCATTGAACGTTTCACCAGTACAGAGCGCACCGGTACGCATGCCACCACCCCGCACCGCACCCGTTGCGGCGGACGCCGACGGCGACAACGACGGCACCGCCGCCACCATCCAGCCGGTCGGCGTTGGCGGCAACATCAACGCCAAAGCCTGACATCGAGGCAACCGGTCGCCCGGCTCCTTTTGGTGGCCGGGCGACCACTCACCTCACACGGCAACACCGCACCGCACGAGGTGCGCCGCGAGCAGCCGGTTGAACTCGTCCGGCGCCTCCAGGTTCGAAAGGTGCCCGACACTGTCGATCACCTCGATGGCCGCCCCGGGGATCTGGCGGCCCATCGCCTCCGTCGGCTCACGCGGGATCAGTTCGTCCCCCGTCGACGTAATCACGAGCGTCGGGACGCTGATCGTCGCCAGCACCGGCGTGAAGTCCGGCCGCGCGGCCATACCCCGCGATGCGGCGGCGATCGCTCCCGCCGGCTGGAGCCGGATGATCTCCTTCACCCGCTTCCACAGCTCCTCGGGCGCCCCCTTCGAAAGAAGCGGCGGGGGACTCTCCACCAGGAAGCCATTGCCCTCGGCTTCCAGCCGCTGCGCCAGCGCCTCGCGCCTCGCCTTCCCGGCCTCGTCATCGTTCTCGGCCCGCGTATTCGCGAGCACCAGCCCGGCCACCCTGCCCGGGTGCCGGCGCCAGAACTCGAGCGCAACGTACCCACCCATCGACAGCCCGCAAACGACAGCGCGCTCAACGCCACTGGCGTCGAGCGCGGCAACTGCCGCATCGGCAGCGGCGCTCATCTCCATCACCGCACCGCCCGCCGCGGCCTTCCCGAAACCGGGGAAGTCGGGCGCGACGGCCGCTATCCCTTTGAACCGCGCCAGCTGGGGCGCCCACATCGTGGAGTCGAGCGGGAACGCATGCAGGAACAACAGTCCGTCAGCCAAGAAATCCTCCTATTTGGGCGACGCGCCAGGAATCGCGCGCTCCATGATGAAATCGTCCATGACGAATCCCCCGCCGATATCTTTGGTCACCGCGTCGCGGACGCGAAAGCGGTGCTTCCGGTAGGCGTGGATCGCCTGCTCGTTGTGCTTGTTGACCGCGAGAATCAGCCATCGAAACCCTCGCTGGCGCCCTACCTCCGCTACGTGGTCGAGGAGAACTCCACCGTACCCCTTCCGCTGGGCGGCCTGCGCTACGTACAGCTTATCGACCTTCAGATCGCCGGCGCTCTCGGCCGGGAAGTACGAAACGAACGCGGCCGGCCTGCCGTCCTCCTGCACCTGGTCCCAGCCAGCCGCAGCCGTCTCGATCTCCCGCCGGATGACCTCCGGCGTGTACCGCTCGCCGAGCATGTACTCGATCTGCTCGACGCTGATTATCCCGGGGTACGTCGCATACCAGACGTCCCGCGCCAATTCAGCGATGGCCTCCGCATCGCCCGCCGCAACCGGCACAACGCTCACAGCTGGCATACGGAGTTCTCTTCCCAAATCAACATTTCGAGTCCTATTCTCGCGTTTCGCCACGTCGTTGACACCTCCCGAACAGACACCGTTACGCGACCCTTTTCGCCTATTGACACCCTCCCGGGCGGGTGTAGCTTGGATACAGAGACACCGAGAATCCAGCACGTAAGAGGTCTCTCGAGGGAGACCAAAAACGAAGGAACGGAGGTCAGGAAGCCATGCGCAGCAAGCTTCATGCCGCCTACGGAGTACTGCAGGTTGATCGGTCTGGTCCGCGGTAGCGGACCCGCTCCGACCGCCACCCGGCGTGTCCCTGGAATGAACCCCGAACAGGCCCCCCACAAGTCCGTCATAGACGGCGCCTGTTCTTCGCCTCCTTTTGAGGCGGCAACAGCAGTTCAGGCAGGCTCGCCAGGCGGATAGTGGAAACCAATGAGAAGGGCGGGCACCGGATTTCGGTGCCCGCCCTCTTTCGTAAAGTTGTTCATGTTCCGTCTAAAGTCGCCGATCATTGAGAAACTACGATGACTTGCGATGACTATTGAAGAACACGGTGGCCCCCGACTGACTGGACAGATCTACCTCGTAACCAATATCAGGACCGACGACGAATACGAGGTCTGGGCCGAAGACGCAGAAGTCGCCGCGGAGAAGATCGCGGCTCGGCTCTACGGCCACGACGTGATCGTGATCCGCCAGACCGGCCGGCGTGGCGCCGAAGGCACATTCGAAGTGTTCAAGGAGCGTCCGCAACGGCTGGGCGGGGGGCTCACCCCCTTCGGCGATCACCTGAAGGTCGCCTCCTGAGTTCGCGCTCCGGGCGCTGGCGCTCATACTCTTGCCCCGGCATTCACTCATCGTTTGACGGCCGACGCTGTACCCTTAGCTTCACCCTCGCAAATTTAGCCGCGGTCGAGCAGGCTGTAGGCCGCTGCTGCTCGCAGACTGCGGGCAGTGGACACACCCTACGGGGCTGGGAACCGCAAGGAGACGAAGAAATGGCCTATACCAAGCCGATCCCTTCACCGAGCCCGCATACGAAGGAGTTCTGGGAGGGAGCGAAGGCGGGGAAGCTGATGCTGCCTCGCTGCACGGACTGCAACCGGGTGCACTGGTACCCCCGGCT
>DATCGT010000142.1:0-3472 GCA_036508775.1 Tepidiformaceae bacterium
GGGGGAGCGTTTCCAGTCCTCGCGGGACATCGCCTTCGACCTGCAGGCGTTCTCGGGTTCCACAATCACCAGCGAGCCGACGGTCGCCGTCACGCGCAGGCGCTGGCGTCCGTGGCTGGTCTTCGGCGGTGCGGTGGCCGTCGCCGTAACGCTCTCTGCCGTGTGGCTCATCGGCCGATCGAGCAGGCGATCCGGTGTTCCCAAGATCACACGTCTCACGTTCCGACGCGGCCAGGTCGACGCAGCGCGCTTCGCACCCGATGGTCAGACGATCGTCTACAGCGCCTCCTGGAACGGCAGCCCTTACGAAGTCTTTTCCACGCGAATCGACAGCACGGAGTCCCGAGCCCTTGGATTCTCCGCCACCGTGCTCGCGGGCATGTCGGCCTCGGGCGAGATGGCGCTCCTCAGAAACGCCGTTCCGTTTTCTCCGCTGGTGCCAAGCGCGCAGGCGGGCATGCTCGCGAGTGCGCCCCTCGCCGGCGGCGCGGCACGCGACCTCGCCGAAGGCATCCAGTTCGCGGACTGGTCCTCGGACGGAAAGCAGCTCGCCGTCGTGCGCGTGGCAGACGGAAAGACGCGGCTCGAATTTCCCATCGGCCGCGTGCTTTACGAAACGGGCGGCTGGATCGCAAATCCCCGGGTCTCCCCGCGCGGAGACCGGATCGCGTTCCTGGACTTTCCGAGCTCCCAGGGCCCCGAGAGCGCCGTCGTGGTCGTCGACCTCAGCGGACAGCGGACCGTTCTCGCGACTCCATTCGCCTACATCAACGGGCTCGCCTGGTCTCGCAAAGGGGACGAGGTCTGGTTCGCAGGCGGGCGGACCGGTCTCGCGAAGGATCTCTATGCCGTGACACTTTCGGGCCGGGAGCGGGTCGTCTTCCGGACACTGACAGCCATCCATCTTTACGACGTCGGGGCGGACGGCCGCGTTCTTCTCGCGCAGGAGCAACGACGCCGGGAGCTGTGGGGCCGGGCGGCGGGGGCAATGGAGGACCGTGACCTCTCCTGGATGGACAACACCGCTCTCATCAAGCTCTCCTCCGAGGGATAGACGCTGGTCTTCAACGAATACGGGGAAGGCGGCGGCACGGAGCACGGGGTGTATCTTCGCGCGATGGACGGTTCTGCGCCCGTGAGGATTGGCGGCGGGGCTGCGTTCGACATGTCTGCGGACGGCAAGTGGGTCCTGACGATCGCGCAAGTCGGGACACCGCGCCAGCAAATCGTTCTCCTTCCGACCGGGGCTGGTCAGCCCAAGGAGCTGCCGACCGAATCCCTCACATACGACGTGGGAATGTTCAGCCCGGATGGCCGGAAGATCGTCTTCGGCGCGAGCAAGCCCGGCGAGGCGCTCCGGATGTACGTGCAGGACGTCGACGGCGGCACGCCCCAACGACCATTCGGACAGGGCGTGGCTCCCAGCGGCTGGGACGCACAAATCGGGGACATGTCCGCGAATGGCCAGTTTGTAGTCCGGGATCCGACGGGGCGCCCTTTTGTGCAGTCTCTGGCGGGGGGCGATCCGTGGCCAATTCAGGGTTTTTCGCCGGACGAATCGTGCGCCGGATGGAGCGCCGATGGCCGCCTCTACGTCTGTCAGAAGGCGGGTATGCGAATCCGCGTGTTCCGCGTGGACCCGGCGACGGGCCGGCGTGAAGTCTGGAAGGAGATTGGACCCGCGGACACAACCGGTGTCTGGCCTTCCGACGGGTTGTTCGTGACACCGGACGGCTCGGCTTACGTCTACACCTTCGCGCGGCGCCTCTCGGATCTGTATCTCGTCGAGGGGCTGGAGTAGCGAGGCACGTCACGCCTTCCGGATCTCATCCTCTTCGTGCCTCCGCTGTTCCTCCATGACGAGGCCGGTGAGGTGGCGCTTCAGGGCGTTGAACTTGGGGGACGCCGTGTCGCGGGGGTGGGGGAGGGTGATGGGAACGATCGTCTTCACCGTGCCGGGGCGGTAGGTCATGACCACGACCCGGTCGGCGAGGTAGATCGACTCCTCGATGCCATGGGTGACGAAGAGGATGGTCTTCCGGAACTTCATCCAGATCCTCAAGACCTCGTCCTGGAGGTTCCTTCGCGTCAGGGCGTCCAACGCGCCGAAGGGCTCGTCCATCAGGAGGATCGGGGAATCGAGCGCGAGGACGCGCGCGATGGCCACGCGCTGGCGCATGCCGCCGGAGAGGTCCTTGGGGAAGCTGTTTGCGAACTCGGAGAGGTGAAGCAGTTTCAGCAGCTCGGCGACCTTCTTGTCGATGACGTCCTGCGATTCACCCTTTATCTCGAGGCCGAAGGCGATGTTTTTCGAGACCGTCATCCACGGGAAGAGGGCGTATTCCTGGAAGACCATGGCGCGGTCCGGGCCGGGCTCGACGACCTCTCTGCCGTTAGCCACGAGCCGTCCGGAGTTGGGAAGCGAGAAGCCGGCGATGGCGTTCAAAAGGGTCGACTTCCCGCACCCGGAGGGGCCCAGCAGGCAGACGAACTCGCCGGGCTCTACGGCCAGCTCGATGTCGCGCAGCGCGACGACCTCCTGCCCATCCGGCGACCGGAAGATCTTGTTAACCGCCTCGGCGAGGATCTGCGGTGCGCTCACGACGACTCCAGGCTCCGATGCCAGCGGAGGAGGTGATTCGACAGCTTGTTCAGGAGCGTGTCGATACCGAGGCCAATGATGCCGATCGTGATCATCCCGGCGATGATCTTGTCGGGCCAGAAGAACTCGCGGGCCTCCAGAATCCGGTAGCCGAGACCGCTGTTGACGGCTATCATCTCGGCCACGATGACGACGATGAACGAAACGCCGTAGCCGACGCGGACGCCGGTCAGGATGTGGGGCGCGGCGGCGGGAAGGATGACGCGCCGGAACATGACCGACCCCTTTGCCCCGAGGTTTCGCGCCGCCCGCACGTAGATGGAGTCGACGTTCCTAACGCCCGCGATAGTGTTGAGGAGGATCGGGAAGAACGCCCCGAGGCTGATCAGGAAAAAGGCAGGCGGGTTGCCCAATCCGAACCAGAGGATCGCCAGCGGGATGAAGGCGATGGGCGGGATGGGGCGGAGGATCTGGACCAGCGGGTTCATCAGCCGATAGACGGTGTTGCTGACCCCCATCAGAAGACCCAATCCCAGTCCCAGTCCGCCGCCGATGAAGAAGCCGACGAAGACGCGGAAGAGACTGGCCGCTGCGTCGTGGAGAAGCTCGCCCGAGACGAGCCACGAAAGGTACGGTCCCTGCGCCGGGTCGTAGGACTGGAAAGGCTTCAAGTAGGCCCACCAGCGGACGACGACCTTCGACGGCGACGGGAGGATGAGCGGGTTGATGACCCCCGCGCGCGCGAGCCCCTCCCAGAGCGCGAGAACAACGAACGGGATGAGGATCGACTGGAGAAAGCGCTTCCCCGCGGCACCCGTGCCCGCGGGCATCACTTCGCGCCCAGCTCCTTCTTGGCTCTCTGGAGGAAGT
>DATCGT010000143.1:0-6834 GCA_036508775.1 Tepidiformaceae bacterium
AGCCACGTCGTGCCGAGCATCCACCCGATGTTCGCGATCCCGACCGAGGCAGCGAATCACACGCCGGGGTTTACGGTGGCTGCCGCGACACGGGAAGCCCATGTAGCGACGATGCGTGCTGCTACCGGGCTGGCAATGACCGCGCTGGACGTATTGACGCGGCGCGCCGTGCTGGACACAGCCACGCGAGAATTCGAGAAGGCCGGGGGCTGACCTGCTTCCTGGCGCGAGATGAACCGGACGGAAGAGAATGTCGCGATGACCAGCGAGGATTTGAACTGGTGGCCCGTCGGGCGACTGCCTCGCACCGAAGCAGCGGGGAAGGTGGCGCGGCACCCGGAACTGGCGGAATTCCTCCGGGCCCATCCGGCGCACGCTGAGTACGACGAGATATGGCCTCTACGGACGCCCGTCCCGCTCCACGGCCGTTTAGGTTTCTCCGACGAGTTGCCGCCGGTCCAATTCCGGTCGTCCATCCAGGGGATCGTCGTCCGGGCCGATCGGAAAGTGCTCTTCCTCTGGCCGGCAACACCTTCGGGAAACTTCTCGCACCTCATCGTCGGCGGGCGTCCCGAGGGCGATGAAACGCCGGAGGAGACGCTGATCCGCGAGGTAGGGGAGGAGTCTGGCTGGCGCGTGCGGCCCGTCGCTTTGCTCGGCTACCGGTACTTCCTGCATCTCGGGCCGCTGACCGACGAGATGGCCGACCGGCCGTACCCGGAATTCCTCCAGCCGGTCTACGCGGCTGTCGCCGAGGCATATGATCCGGCGTTGTTGTTGCCCGGGGAGAACCCGTGCGAGTTCGTGGACGCTGCCTGGGCGGAACGAGTGACACAGGTCGATCATCGGCCCCTGCTCATCGCGGCACTGCTGGCGGCTGGGCTCGGTTGACGTCCTAGAACTTCCGTTCTAAGTTCCTCACATAACGGTGGCGAGTCGAGAGAGTGCGTGAAGGAATGGTCCCGCGCGACGATAACGAATTGAGCCGCTACGATGGACGTTCTACGTTGCCTCTCGGGCTGATTCCGATGGGCACGTCGCCGGGCCTCACTGTGGCCGGGCACCATCTCAGCACTCATCGAGGAACCCCATGAAAGTCGTCTTTTTCGAAGACGTTGAAGGCACGGCCCAAATTGGCGATGTGAAGGACGTGAAGAACGGGTTCGCCCGGAACTTCCTCCTGCCTCGCGCCCTGGCCGCAGCCGCGACTAAGGACAATCTGCAGCGCGCCCAGTCGCTCGCTCAGCGAGAGGCGCATCGCCAGCAGAAGCTCGATGCTGAGGCCCGGAAGATCACGGATCGGATCGAGAACTACGTGGTGACGCTCGAGGCTCGCGTTGGCGAGAGCGGGCGGCTCTTCGGCTCGATTACCAACCGTGACGTCGCCGACAAGCTGAACGAGGCCACCGGCCTTGGGATCGATGCGCACACCATTCTCCTGCCGGAGCCGATCCGCGAGATTGGCAAGCGCACCGTGGCGATCAAGTTCACGCGCAACGTCTCGATCGACATCACGGTCGATGTCGTCCCGGACGAGGCATCGCGACCCGTGGTCGCGCGCCTGCTGGCGACACGCGAAGCCGAGGAGGCCGCGCTGAAGAAGGCGCAGGCCGCCGCCGAAGCACTCGCTGCCGAACAGGCCGAAGAGTCAGACGAAGAAACCGAAGCGGAATAGGGCGTAAGGAGGTAGAAGAGCCGGGTCCAGTTCCTCTTGCCGCCAGGCAGGATCCCCGGTTTCCTCCTTTCGCATGAGCCTCGTACCGTTTGAGCGCCTGCCCCCGCACGACGTCGAAGCCGAAGAGGCGGTCATTGCCGCGCTCATGGTCGACAACGAGGCGATCTTCCATGTCGCGCCCATCCTGAAGGCCATCGACTTCTTCCGCGAGAAGAACGGCTGGGTCTACGAAGCCTGCCTCGACCTCTGGAACCGCGATGAAGCGATTAACCAGATCACGGTGGCGCACGAACTCGCCCGGAAAGAACGACTGGAAGAGGTCGGCGGACAGACGTACCTGGCCGACACGATCCGCCGGTTGCCGACGAGTCTCGGGGTGGAGTTCTACGCCCAGATCGTCAAACGCGACGCGACCTACCGCGGACTGATTCATGCGGCGACCGGCATGATGCAGATGGCGTACGAGGCGCCGGCCGAAATCGAGAACGTCTTCACCCGCGCCGAGGACCTGCTGGCCCGGCTTCGTGGCGGCGAGAACTTCCGCGATTTCGTCCACATCAGCCAGTTGCTGAACGCCTACCTCGACGAGGATGCCGAGGCAATCGAGCGGCGCGAACTGGCCGCAATCAGGACCGGCTACGAGGACCTGGATGTGCTCCTCGGTGGGCTGAAGCGCTCCGACCTCGTCATCGTGGGCGCCCGCCCGAGCGTCGGAAAATCGAGCTTCGCGCTCGGGATCGCTCGCAACGCGGCCGTTGAGCAGCACGCGAATGTCGCCTTCTTCTCACTGGAAATGTCGGCAGAGCAGTTGGCGGTGCGCTTGCTGTCATCCGAGGCCGAAGTCGAAAGCAACCGCCTGCGTCTCGGCCAGAACACCGAGTTGGAAGAGCGACGGATCATTCGCGCTTCGGGTGTGCTCTCAGAAGCGAACATCTGGTTTGACGACTCGCCGGTGCTGACCGCGGCGGAGCTGAGGGCGAAAGCGCGGCGGCTTCACGGGGAGCGGGGAGTCGACCTCATCATCATCGACTACCTGCAGTTGATGCAGGGCGAAGTCGGGACCCCCGGGCGAGAGAACCGGGTCCAGGAAATCAGCTATATCTCTCGCACGCTCAAGGGACTGGCCCGCGAACTGGAGGTTCCGATCATCGCCCTGGCGCAGCTCTCCCGCGCGATCGAGAACCGGCACCCGCGAACGCCGATGCTGTCCGACCTCCGGGACTCGGGTTCGATCGAACAGGATGCGGACGTCGTGATGTTCCTCAGTCGCGAGGACATGTACGTCTCGCCCGAAGAGTGGTCGATGCAGCACCCGGAACTGCCGGCCAGCGCGTATCCAAAGGGCGTCGCCCAGGTGGCCGTCGCCAAGCACCGGAACGGACCTACAGGCGGTGTCGACCTGCGGTTCCGCGCGAACCTGGCGCGGTTCGAGAACTGGTTGCTCAAGATGGACGATCTCCATGACTGACGACAGCCGGTTCGCGGGCTTCCCCGGGATTGGCACGGCTACGGCGATTCCCAACGCGTTCTTTGCGGCCGTGCTCCCGAAGATGCAGCGCCCCGAAGACCTGCTCGCGTTCCTCTGGGTCGCGCGGACGGTGCAGGAGCAAAAGGGGGAGGCGCGCTTCGTGAGTGCGGCTCAGCTGTGGGCGAGCCCGGGAGTGGCGTCCAGCTTCGAACACCTTGCGGGCGGCCAGGCGGGGCTGGATCGAGGGCTGGGCGCATGCGTCGAGATGGGGGCGTTGCTGGCGCTCCGAGTGAAGGGCAAAGGGTCGGACGCGGTCGTGTACTTCCTGAACAATCCGGCGTCGCGGCGATCGGTTGCCCGGGCCCGTGCCGGCGAGCTCGAACTGGTACCGGAAACGGTCGCGACGGCGGTTGAAACGACCGAACGGCCGGGGATCTTCCGACTCTACGAAGAGCACGTGGGGACGATCACCCCATTGCTCGGCGAGCGGCTGTTGGCGGCGCAGTCCACCTACCCGGCCGAATGGATCGAAGAAGCGTTTGGGGAGGCGGTCGCCCTGAACGCGCGCAACTGGCGCTACATAGAGCGCATCCTGCAACGCTGGGCCGAGGAGGGCCGCGGGAATGAAACGTCTGGACGAGATCCTCTCGAAGAGCAGAAACAGCGCTTCCTCGGGGGAAACCTCGGGCACGTTGTCCGCTACCACTGACGAGCCCACGGCGCCGCCCTGCCCCATCTGCGGAGGGGCCGGTTTCGTCCGCATGGAGCGGCCGGTTGACCATCCGCGCTTCGGGAAAGCAGAGCCCTGCGAGTGTGTGCTGGCGGAGGCCGAGGACGAACGGGCGTCGCGGCTGCAGAAGATAAGTAATCTCGGGGCGCTGACGAGGTTCACGTTTGAGTCGCTGGTTCCCGCCGGTCGCGACGGGGAGAGCGAATGGTTCCAGGCCGCCTACCGGGCGGCAGTGGCATATGCGGCCGAGCCCGAAGGATGGCTGGTCCTGAGCGGGCCGAGCGGCAGCGGAAAGACGCACCTGGCGGCGGCGATCGCGAATGAGCGGATTCGGCTGGGTGAGGCCGCGCTCTTCATGGTCGTTCCCGACCTGCTGGACCAGCTCCGGGCGAGCTACGATGCCAGCAGCGATGAGCTGGGCTACGACCAGATCTTCGATCACGTGCGGAATGCGCCCCTCCTGATCCTGGACGACGTGGACGCCTCGGCGGGGACGCCATGGGGCAAGGAAAAGCTCTTTCAGATCCTCAACCACCGGTACAACGCGACCCTGCCGACCGTCTTTACCTGCTCCGTGCTGCCGCGTCAGCTTGACGAGCGGTTTGCGACGCGACTCTGCGACGAACGCCTGTCGAAGGTCTACCTCCTCGAAGGAGCCGCGAAAGGCGGGTACCAGCAGGTGGGCGGGATGACGCGCGATCGCCTGGCTGAGATGCAGTTCCGCGACTTCGACCTCCGTGCACCGGGGCTTCGAGCGGAAGAACGAGACTCGCTGGAAGGTGCGTTCCGTTCGGCGATGGCCTTCTCAGAGCAGCCGCATGGCTGGCTGATTCTCCAGGGGACGAATGGCTGCGGAAAGACCCATCTCGCCGCGGCGATCGCGAACAAAGTGCTCGGGGCTGGGATCGGCGTCTTCTTTGCAGTCGTGCCGGACCTGCTTGACCACCTCCGGGCGTCTTTCGCGCCGGGGAAAGAGGTTGGATACGACGAGCTGTTCGAGCAGGTGCGAACGGTCCCGCTGCTGATCCTGGATGACCTGGGGGCGCAGGCGGCCTCGCAATGGGCGCAGGAGAAGCTCTACCAGATCGTGAACTACCGGACGGTGGCGGGGCTTCCAACGGTGGTCACGACGGACCAGGGGCTGGATCAGCTCCAGGCGGCGCATCCGCGGATCGTGGCTCGGATAGCGGACCCGCGTGCCGGGTCCGTGGTGCTGATCCTCGCGCCGCACTATCGGCTCGGGCGGACTACAGCCCCGCCGTCACCGCGCCGCGGAAGAGGTTAGAATCGGGGCAGCCCTGCCCAGTCGCGCAGCGCCCAGTGGGTGGTGTCGAAGGCGAGTTCATCCCAGGGAATGTCGCCCGGGGCGAACCAGCGGACCTCGGTGACCTCGTCCCCGGCGGAGGCTTCGCTGCGTGCTTCGGCCGAGTAGACGATCACGACAACGCCGGGCTCCGGGCGGGTGTAGACACCTACGAGCCGCAGGTTCGCGACATCGAGGTTGGCTTCTTCCTTCGTCTCTCGTGTTGCGGCTTCCTCGGCGGTCTCGCCCACGTCCATAAAGCCACCCGGGAATACCCAGGCACCGATTGAGGGCTCGATGGCGCGGCGGACGAGAAGCACGTGCCCATCTTCGCGGACGGGGATTGTGCCTGCGACGGGCCGCGGATTGATGTAGTGGATGAAGCCACAGCCGATGCAGACGAGGCGGCGGCGGTTGTCGTGTTCGGGAGTGGCGGTGGAGAGGCGCTCACCGCAATGCATGCAATACCGGCTGAACGAATGCGGGTGGTTGGTCATTGTTAGCGCATGCTCGCGGGAGCCTGTTGAAGGCCCAGCGATTCAGGCCCTTCGACCCAGGCCTCGCCGTTGTCCCAGACTTCCTTCTTCCACACAGGGACGCGCCTCTTGATCTCGTTCACCAGCCAGTGGCCGGCTTCGAAGGACTCAGCGCGGTGACCGCAGCTCACGGCGATGAGAAGGCTCGTCTCGCCGATCTCGAGGCGCCCGGTGCGATGGAGAACGGCTACGTCCTCCATCCCGAAGCGTTCCTTCGCCTCACCGGCGAGTTCGGCCATGACCTTCTCGGCCATCGAGGGGTAGGCATCGTATTCCAGGTACTGCACGGAGCGGCCGAGGTTGTTGTTTCGGACGACGCCGAGAAAGACGTTGATCGCGCCCGCCTCGGGGCTCATGACCGCGTTGACGGCCTCATCGGTGTGAAGTTCGTCTGCGGTAACCCGGATCAGCATCACTGGCCCCCCGAAACTGGAGGAATCAGCGCAAGCGTCGCACCCGGGGGTACCGGGTCGTCGGCGCGGGCGTATTCCTCGTTGATCGCGTACAGAAGTCTTGGTGCGAAGGCCCGCAGGTCCGGGTAGCCGGCGAAGAGGCGCTCGCAAACTGAGTGGACCGTGTCGCCATCCGCTGACGGCAACTCGACGCTGCGCCGACCGGCCTTCTCGGCGACTGAGGCAAAGAGCAGAACGGTCACGGTCACGGTTCGATTGTAGAGCAGGACGGAGTTGACCTCTTGCGCCGGGGCAGCGGTCTGTACTGGAATACGGATCCAATGAGCGGGCTTTCCCAATCGACCCCGGTGCCGGGGACCGGCCGATGGCTGGCGGGGCGCATCCTCGACCTTCTCTACCCTGAAAGGTGCGTCAACTGCGGCCGTTTCGGGGCGATGCTCTGCGAAGGCTGCGCGGCGTCCATGGAGCCCGCGACCGGGAGCGGCCGGTGTCCGAATTGCGCTGCGCGGTGGGAGCAGTCGGGGAACTGCCACCGCTGCTTCGGCTGGTTCTCACTCGACGGTGTCCGCGCGGCGTTCGAGATGGAGGGTGCGGCCAGGAAGGTCGTGCACGGGCTCAAGTACCGCGGCGTACGGCCGCTGGCAACGCGGATGGCCGAATGGATGGCTTCGCTGCGTGAGAGTACATCGTTTGACGTTGCGCTCCCGGT
>DATCGT010000144.1:0-3858 GCA_036508775.1 Tepidiformaceae bacterium
TCGCGAAGTACTCCTCCATGGGCGCCCGCGCCAGCAACCGAGCGGCCGTGAGCGTCCCGACCGCCGGGATCCCTGGCAGGTCATCGCTGGCGTCGCCGCTGGCGGCGCGATAGTCCAGGTAGCGCTCACGCGGGAACGGCACGGCGCGGCCGTCGGAGTCGCTGGGAGCGGTCGCTTCCACGAAGTTTCCCACTCCAATGACGATCCGCTTCTGCGGCGAATAGATGGACAGTCGTTCATCGACCAGCTGGAGGAAGTCACGGTCTGACGATGCGATCCGGACGTCACCCGGGTGCCCGTTGAGCGCCAGCGAGGCGACGAGGTCGTCCGCCTCGGCGTTGACGCCGCGAATGACTTCCATCGGGAGCGCTGCCGCTGCCTCGCTGAAGAGCCGAATGCCTTCCAGCACGAACGGTTCGTTCTCTGTGAACGAGGCAGTGCTCTCGCGGCCCATCTGGTAGCCCGGGAAAATGCCGCGCCGCCGGAACGGTCTTCCTTCGTCGAAGACGACGGCCAGCCGACTCACCTTGCCCGGCTCGAACCCCCTTGCCCGGTTGCCCGGTTCTGCCGGTGGTTCGCCCGCGCGTATCGCCAATCCGACGACGCTCTGCGTGAGCCCAAGCTGGGCTGCACGGACCTTCAGGTCGGGCGTCTCCGCTCCCATTGGCTTGCGGAGCGCATGGAAGCCGGCCCAGGCAAGGTTGTTACCGTCGGCAATGAGGAGCATGTTCGCCCATTGTAGGGCAGTACCGAGGGCCTCACTTCGCCGGGGGCGCCTCGTTTGCGGTGACCGACACCCAGAGGTCAGTGACTGTGAAGTGGAGCTGTCCGCCGTTGGCGGCCGCTTTTCGCAACGTCGCGGAATAAGAGGCCATGGTGACTCCATACGGATTCGCGCGAACCATCGTGTCGATGACCGGCAGAATCTCGTTCGCCGGCCGCCCAAGGCCAATCTTGGCCGTTGCGAACCCCATCGCGTCCGTGGAGGTAAGACTGAAGTTGCTCTCGATGCCTGCGTAAGTCTCCTCGGCGCGGACCAGTGCCTCCCGGTTGCCGGTCGCTCCTTCTGCCAGCCACGCGTCGGCGGTCGCGCGGGCGTAGCGGTGCTCCAGCGGCATCAAGGTAGAGGCGTCGCTGTAGTGAGTTACCGCTGGGGTGAAGTGGCCTGAGCTGTAGTCGCCCCATCCTGCCTCGGCCTTGCTGTCGGCGACTCGAAGCAACACGGCCCCGGCGCACAGAGCGAGGGCTGCGGGGAGCACTGCCAGCAGCCTGGCGGGTGGCAGGAGGCGATGGGTGGCGATTGGGGGTTCTGGCAGCCGCATCGATGCTCGGCCGGCAAGGATCCCGAGGAGCACGAAGAACGTCGCGTGCGACGCCAGCGAGAGGGGGTTGAGCATTGCCAGGGCCAGGTAGCCCCCCATGCAGCTCCAGAGGAATGGGAGCGAGTCTGGTTCCTTGGTCATGGGCGTGCGAAGTGACCGATAGCCGGCCACGGCGACTACGCTCACGAACGCTGCGAGCCCGACGATTCCGGTCGCTGCGGCGGTGTCGATCAGCAGGTTGTGGCTGCTCTGGACGACGAGGTCGTAGGACGCGAAGGCGCCGCCGAGGTTCGCAGGGCGATGGCGTGGGAACGCGAGGTAGAGCGCGTCCGGGCCCACGCCCCACGCGGGGGATGACAGGATCGCCGGTGCCGTCCCCTTCCAGAGCTGCACCCGGGTGACATCCTGCGTGGCGGTTGTGTCCGCCGCGGTGATCGCGGTTTGCACTCGGTCGGCGGTACCACCGACTCCTCCCGTGAAGAGGCTCAGGCTCACGCCGAGCGCGGCACCGGTCGCGAGGATGGCCCACTGCTGCACGATCGAACGCGCTGCCTGTCCGCGGAGAAGTGCGGCAATGGGGAACAGCACCATCACGAGGATGCAGGCGGCGAGGCCGCTGCGGCTTTCGGACTGGAGCACGACGTACGCCGCTGCGGCGGCAAGGGTGGCGATGAGAACGAATCGGTACCGCGGCGCGACGAAGGTGCTGGCCCCGGCGAAGCCAACCGCCACCACCGCATACGACGCCAGTTCGTTGGCATTGCCGATGGTGCCAATTGCGCGCGTGGAGGTGTCGACCCACCAGTTGATGGGGTCGAGGCCCATCGACTGAACGGCCGTGTAGGCGGTAACGCCTGCGAATCCGACAATCCCGGCGAAGTAGAGCCAGCGTTCATTTCCCCGGCGTACGGTCGAGATTGTTCCGAGGAAGAGCGCCGCATACGCGAGGAAGGTGATGTATCCCTGGCGATACTGGTAGAGGCCGAAAATGCTCCCTCGTCGATCGATGCCCGCGAGATATGCCAGCGTCGTCCAGCCGATCCATGCGAGGATCGCGAGGCGCAGCAGGCGGTCGCCGGGCAGGTAGCGGCCCTCCACCGCGAGGCCGACCAGGATCAGCGCGGTCGCGACCATGAGCGAAGCCTGCTTCGGCAGAGTGAAGTTGTCGTAGATGTTCGGGTCGAAAATCGCGGGCGTGATCGCCATCGCAACGACCAGGCCCGCAAGCACCAGCAGGCTGCCCGGCGACCGGCGTATCGAGACGGCCGTGGCTGCGAGTTTCTGCTGCATTGGGGCGATGCTACGGTGCGGCGCCGGTTGTGTCGCCGGTTGGGTCACCGCACGGTTCAGGGACGCCTAACTATCGAATGGCCGCTCAACTGTCTCGGCCCGTGGCCAGGGGCTAGGATTGATGTATGGATAGCACCGCCATCCGTGTCGCCGTCCTGGGCTCGACTGGCTCAGTCGGTACCCAGGCGCTCGATGTCATCCGCCAGTTGCCCGGGCGGGTCGAAGTCGTGGCACTTGCGGCCGGTGCGAACACGGCCAGCCTGGCTCGCCAGGTTGCCGAGTTCCGGCCGCGATACGCGTGGGCGAGCTCGGATTCATCCGAGCTTCGGGACGCCATAGAGACCGCCGGTAGCCGGGTTGTGGATATGGACGAGATGGCCCTGGCGCCCGATGTCGACCTCGTGCTGGTTGCGACCGCTGGCGCAGCGGGCCTCACCCCGACGCTGAAAGCGCTTCGCACCGGTCGCCCCGTTGCGCTCGCCAACAAAGAAGTGCTGGTGATGGCTGGTCACCTGGTCCGCCGTGCCCTGGTCGACGGTGGAGGCAGTCTGCGTCCCGTCGATAGCGAGCACTCGGCGATCTGGCAATGTCTCTGGGGTGAGGAGGCTCACCCGATCCGTCGGATCATCCTGACGGCGAGCGGTGGCGCATTCAGGGACATCGAGCGGTCCGCCCTCGCGGCCGTCACCCCTGAACAGGCACTGAACCACCCGACATGGAACATGGGAAAGAAGATTACCGTCGACAGCGCGAGCTTGATGAACAAAGGTATGGAAACGATCGAAGCCATGTGGCTTTTCGACGTGCCGATGGAGAAGGTGGAGGTTGTGCTTCACCGGGAGTCCATCGTGCATTCCCTTGTGGAGTTCACCGACGGGAGCGTAAAAGCCCAGCTTGGGCTGCCCGATATGCGATTGCCGATTGAGTGCGCCCTGCTGTACCCGGAGCGTGGTCCGGTGGCGTTCTCGTCACCACTCGACCTTGCGGGGAATGGGACGCTGCATTTCGGCCGCCCCGACATGGACAGGTACCCCTGTCTCAAGCTCGCGATGGAAGCCGGACGCACTGGTGGCACGATGCCTGCGGTGATGGCCGCTGCTGATGAAGTCGCGGTGGAACGATTCCTCACTGGAGAGGTGGGCTTCGGCGACATTCCGGCGATAATTGAGACGACAATGGAACACCACGTCGCGGTTTCCGATCCGTCACTTGACCTCGTCCTTGCGGCAGACAACTGGGCACGCCA
>DATCGT010000145.1:0-2750 GCA_036508775.1 Tepidiformaceae bacterium
CCTCGGGAAGAAGATCGAGGCGAGGGAAATGAAGGCTGCGATGCTGGCCCTGCTCTCGTTCTCGTTCGTCTTGCTCGCCTTCACCGCAATCGGAGCGGTGAACGACTTTGGTACGAGCTCTCTCAACAACGGCGGGCCCCACGGCTTCACCGAGATCCTTTACGCCTTCACATCCGGCGCCGGAAACAACGGCTCGGCATTCGCCGGCCTGAACGCGAACACGACCTTCTACAACATGGGTATCGGTATCTGCATGTTAGTCGGACGGTTCCTGTTCATCGTCCCGGTCATGGTCATCGCAGGGACGATGGTCGAGAAGAAACGCGTCGTTCCGGGCCCCGGGACATTTCCCACGGACGGGATTGTCTTCGGCGTGTTGCTGGCGGGCGTGATCCTCATCGTCGGCCTGCTGACATTCTTCCCCGCCTTCGCGCTTGGACCGATCGTCGATCACCTCCAGATGCGCGCCGGCGTGTTGAGTTAAGGAGCACCTGCTATGACTGCAATCCCCGTTGAGAAGCGCAAGAAGGCGAACGTCTGGACCACTGAGATCGTCAACCGGGCGTTGCTGGACTCGCTCAAGAAGCTGGACCCGCGGACGCTGTACTCGAACCCGGTGATCCTGATCGTCGAGATCGGGGCGTTGCTGACCTCAGTACTCTATTTCCGGGATCTCTACCAGGGCAAATCGTTCGACCTGGGACGCTTCGAGCTCCAGATCACCATCTGGCTCTGGTTCACCGTCCTCTTCGCGAACTTCGCCGAAGCCATCGCGGAGGGCCGGGGCAAGGCGCAGGCAGCTACCCTCCGTAAGACACGGACGCAGACCCTCGCCCGGCGCATCGCCGCCGATGGCTCCGTCCAGGAAGTCGGAGCGGCCGAACTGCGAAAGGGCGACATCGTCCGGGTCGAAACCAATGAGATCATCCCCGGCGACGGCGATGTCGTGGAAGGCGTCGCCTACGTCAACGAGGCGGCCATCACAGGCGAATCGGCCCCGGTCGTGAAGGAGCCCGGAACCGATATCCGGAGTTCCGTCACAGGCGGAACGACCGTGGTAAGCGACTTCCTTCGCATCCGCATCACCGCCAACCCCGGTGAGACATTCCTCGACCGGATGATCTCATTGGTGGAAGGCGCGTCCCGGCAGAAGACGCCCAACGAGATCGCGCTGAACATCCTCCTGGCGGGCCTGACCGTGATCTTCCTCATGGTCACCGTGACCCTCCAGCCCTTCTCGCTCTACGCCAACAACCTCATCTCCATCGTTGTCCTGGTTTCGTTGCTCGTCACATTGATTCCGACCACCATCGGCGGCCTCCTCTCCGCTATCGGTATCGCCGGGATGGACAGGCTTGTGCAGCGCAACGTCCTCGCGATGTCGGGCCGGGCCGTTGAAGCGGCTGGCGACATCGATACGCTCCTGCTGGACAAGACAGGAACCATCACCTTCGGCAACCGCCTCGCCGCCGAGTTCATCCCGGCCGGCGATACGACGATGGAACGGCTTGTCACCGCTTCGATCCGCTGCTCGCTGGCGGACGAGACGCCGGAGGGGAAGTCGGTCATCGACCTGGCTCGCAGCCAGGGGCTCGAGCGCCTCATCAAGCCAGCCGAAGTCGCAGACGCAGAGTTCGTTCCGTTCGCCGCCGAAACACGCATGAGTGGCGTCCGCATGAACGGCGCCAGCACCTACAAGGGCGCCGTTGATGCCGTGCTCGCGGCCTCGGGCAAGGCTGCGCCTACCGGGCTCCACGAGGCCGCCGATCGCGTGGCTTCTGCCGGCGGCACCCCGCTGGCGGTCCTCGAAGGCACGGAGGTTCTCGGCCTCATATACCTCAAAGACACCGTAAAACCGGGCATGCGCGAACGATTCGGAGAGCTGCGCCGCATGGGGATCCGCACCGTCATGGTGACCGGCGATAACCCCCTGACTGCGGCAACGATCGCGCGCGAGGCGGGAGTGGACGACTTTCTCGCTCAGGCCAAACCAGAGGACAAGATGGCCCTGATCCGAAAAGAACAGAGTGCTGGCCGACTCGTCGCCATGACCGGCGACGGGACCAATGACGCCCCGGCGCTCGCACAGGCCGATGTCGGGGTCGCAATGAATACCGGCACCCAGGCCGCCAAAGAGGCGGGCAACATGGTCGACCTCGATAGCGACCCGACCAAGCTCATCGAGATCGTCGCGATCGGGAAGCAGCTGTTGATGACCCGGGGCGCGCTGACGACGTTCAGCATCGCCAACGACGTTGCCAAGTACTTCGCCATCCTCCCTGCGGCGTTTGCCGTGGCCTACCCGCAGCTGGGTGCCTTGAACGTCATGCACCTCCACAGCCCCCAGAGCGCCATCCTCTCGGCTGTCATCTTCAACGCCCTCATCATCATCGCCCTCGTTCCGCTCGCCCTTCGCGGCGTGGCCTACAAACCAATCGGTGCGGGACCGCTTCTCGCGCGAAATGCGCTCATCTATGGCCTAGGCGGCATCGTTGCTCCCTTCATCGGGATCAAAGCGATCGACCTCCTTGTCACCGCCATCCATCTCGCATGAGGAGCCACACCATGGAACTCGCAGCCTGGAAATCCGAACTTCGCCCGCTTTTCGCGGTGACCATCGCCCTGATGATCATCACTTCCGTCCTCTATCCCCTGGCCGTAACCGGAATCGGACAGGCAGCGTTCAATCGCCAGGCGAACGGGAGCGTGGTCAAGGTCACCGGCAACGACGTCGGCTCGAGCCTCATCGG
>DATCGT010000146.1:0-6663 GCA_036508775.1 Tepidiformaceae bacterium
CGCAATGGTCGACCGCCTGTTGATGGACTCCGGGCATATGCGGGAGGGTGAAGAGGTCGTCGTGGTGGCCAGTCTGCCGGTTAGCGCCAAGGGATCGACGAACTTTCTGAAGCTGCACCGCATCGGAGAATCCGACCGGTACTAATTGCGCACCGGGCCTGGCGTCTGCCGGCCAAGTCCGCCTCCGTCGAGCCCGACCGCGAACTTCACCGCGCCGCACGGTTGCCCGCGGCGGCGTGGGCGTGTGCTACGATATGTTCACGTTCCTGAACAATTCTAAGGGAGAAGAACCAAGTGGCCAGAGAACGCACAACTGATCGTATCACCATGGACCCGGAGGTCATGGTTGGGAAGCCCGTGGTCCGGGGAACGAGGATCCCGGTCGAGCTTGTGCTGCGGCACCTCGCCGAGAATCCCGACATCGAGGAGCTGTTCAAGGCATTCCCGAGGCTCACGATTGATGACGTGAAAGCCTGCCTGGGCTACGCCCAAGCATTGGTTGAGGGCGAAGAGGTCTATCTTCAGGCACCAGCGATTCCTGGCGCCCACAGCTAACCCATGCGGTTCCTTCTTGACGAGAGTGCTGACCTTCGTCTTGCCGACTATCTTCTCCGCTTCGGTCACGACGTTACTTCCGTCGTCCGTGACTATCAGCTGGCCATGAAGGACCGCGACGTGTTGGCGACCGCTGCTGCGGAAGACAGGGTCTTGATCACAAACGACCGCGACTTCGGAGAACTGATCTTCCGGCACGGCCTCGATCATGCGGGCGTCATTCTCTTCCGCCTGGAGTCGGCGGACCTCGCGACGAAGCTGATGTGGCTCCAGCGACTACTCGACGACCACGCAGAGAATCTGCGGGAGTTTCTTGTCGTGACTGAGCGTGATATCAGGGTCCGGCACACTCGGGCTCGCTGAAGGTGAGGAGTTCTTCTAGCGCAGCAGCTTGCTGAAGCGGAAGTCGAGGTCGTTGATCAGCGTTTCTCGATCGAAATGTGAGAGGGCGTACCGCCGTCCCTCCTCATTCAAAGCCAGGGTCCCGGCCCCCTGACGGGCGGCGAGGTCCCGGACTGCCGTCGCTACGGCCTCGAAGCCACTGGCCTGGACGACATGGGGCAGCGGGTACGTGTAGACGACGTGTCTCCCTCGCGATAGCGCTTCCAGCACCATGAATGACATGCCGTCGTGGCTTACCAGCCGGACGATCGCGCTGATGTCGCGGTAGAGGGCGTCCATGTCACTGATCCATCCGGGAGTCCGGAGGTTCGGGGGGAGCGGCTGCGGCAGCGACTCTGCGGGTGACGGGATGAGGATGAACTCGACCTCCGTCAACTCGACGGGTAGGCGGAGGAGGGTTTCCATGTCAAAGACCTCCCTGTCGAAGGCGTCGACCGGGAGATACATGAGGACGCGGAAGCGCTCCGGGAGCGGCGCCGGCTCGGTCTCGAGTACCGGGATCGGCAGGGGGACGTATTCTGCGCGAATGCCCATCGGGCGAAGTTCGTCAACCAGCCAGGGAGCGTCGCACCAGTGGGCTGGGGCCTCGACAAGGCGGGTGGAAATGTTCTGGCGGGCGTGTTCGTCGAGAGCGATGAGGACATCGGTGCCCACCCAGTGGATGACCACGGGCCGACGGCGGAACCGCATGAAGCGGTCCTGCGGCGAGCCGATATCCACGCGGCTCGAGACGAGATAGACGATATCGGCCCGGGCGAGGGCGAGTACGAGGCGTGCCCAGCCCTTCGGGTTGCGTCCCGGATGGGCATAGAAGGCTGCCTTCCAGCCGCGTTCGGCAAGGAGGTTGGCGACCATCTTGCCGAAATAGGGCAGGCCCAAAATGGCGATTCGTCCGCGCCGGCGCCGCTCGCTCATTCGGCGACCAGGCGTGCGCGGGGCGCAACCACAGTCGAATCGGCAGCGACGTCGCGGTCTACCAGGGCATGGGCGCCAACCGTTGCTCTGGCCCCCACCGTCACGCCATGGAGGATCGTTGCTCCCGTCCCCAGGTATGCCCCGGTCGCGATGCGGACAGGCCCCTGTTTGCGAGGACGTTTTTCGCGGAGCGGGCCCGGCCCGACGTCGATGTGTGTGATCAGTGTGCAACGCATAGAGAGCGTGACCTCATCTTCTATCGTCACCTCGTCGGCGAGGTCGACCAGGATATCGGTGCCGAGGTGGACGCGGTCTCCGACGCGGAGGCGAGAGAAGTCGCCATCGGCGTTCACAATGTGAATTGGCCCGTGGATCGAAACGTCCCGCCCGACGCGAGCACCGTATTCGCGAAGAATCTCCGCATGGGCGTTGGTGGTGGTTCGCAGTTCCATAGCGATGCCTTCGATGCCGTCTCGGAGGTAGCGGGCCCGGCGGCGCGAACGCCCCCACCAGCCCAGCCGCGAACGGATCGGGCGAGCGAATGGCGCGACGGCGCTGCGGAAATCGGCGGTGAAAGTCACTGGCCCTCCGTTCGAGCTGTGCGGGCGGCTCTGCCGCCAACCGGATACCATGCGAAGGATACCGCAGAAGGCCGTCTCGACGGCCGTTAGGGACGAAATGAAGCGGAAGCTGGTGCTTGGAGCGGCGGCCCTGTTGCTAACGCTTCTCGTGGCCCCCGTCGTTTCCGGTGTGCTTGCGGCGCCACCACTCCCACCCACGACGTATTTCGGCGCTGCCCCCGGGGCGACTCCGGGGCAATCGATCATCGCGCTGATCGACGGTGGGTCCGGTAGCGTGGTCTGCGGCAGCGGCGAGATCCTGGCGACGCCTTCGACTGGCACGGTGTATCGGGTCGACGTGGTCCCCGACGCCAGCCGGTCAGGATGTGGCGCACCGGGGAGGCTCATCCGGTTCTACGTCCCCGGGGAGAGCACGCCCGGCCGGATCGCGATAAACCTGGCGCCGTGGAGCACGGCCCCGGCCGTTCAGGTGGACCTCATCTTCGCGCCGCCCCTCAATCAGCAACGTTCGTTGCCCGAATCGGCGAGCGACGGGACCGATTAGCCGATCGGATCAGCCCTGGTGTGCACGTGCGAGCGTCGCAGCGACGATGCGTCCCGTGCGAGCGTCGCAGCGACGATGCGTCCCGTGCGGGTGTCGTGTGTGCGGGTCGCTCGTGAGGACAGTGATGTAGAGCCCGCCACGTCGCACCGCCGTGATGACGGTCAACAGGTGGCTCTTCGGCGGTGAGCCCCCCGAAAGGCGGCCCCCTATTCGGTCAGTGAGCTCTTGACCCATCGTCTCTGTTCAGGGTCCCAATTGCCGCGGGCGGTGCCGTCGAGCAGCGGGTCGAGGCAAGGACTCACAACGGCGAGTGCCTCATCCAGGGTGCGCGCAATGGGCAGCAAAGACCTCCCTGCCTCACGGGCGTACCCTCGTCCCCAGAGCTGGAGATCAGGGACCGTGAACCGTTCGGGTAGCCGAAGTCCGCGGTGCGTCGCCTCTGACTGGATGGCCGTGATCTGAAGCTCGGCAGGGAGCGAGGCGGCGATGGTGATCGCGACTACGTCAACGAGGTCCTTGTATCGCGTTGAGGGGGCCCCGTCGACCCCATAAAGCTCGAACATCGCGGCAACTTTGTCGGCGACGTGATCGACGAGCGGATAAACGAGGTAACCATGCTGCTCCACATCTGGCACGACAACGCGCGCTAACGCGGGGACCGCCTCCGGTTCGCCAGTCACGTGCAACTCGTCCCCACCGAGGTCGACGTGAAAGGCTGCCCAAGCCGCAGTACCGATGAAAGCCTTCACGGGAAGTCGAAAGCCGTCTGCCGCCTCGGAAAGTGTCCTGCGCTCTCCAATTTCGAAGGTGAACCAGTCGCCGATGTCTCTGCCGGCGGCCTCGCGGAGTTCAGCTTCAGCAATTTCGCGCGACGATGCCTGCCGGTAGACGTCGACGTCGATGGTCGCCCGTACTGCGAGATCGCGAGCGAGCAGTGCCGTGGCACCCTTCACAATCCAGTCGTTGTCGACGAGGTACAAGCGTTCGAGGAGCCGATCGTAGGCCATTTGTCGCTGGAGCTCAGGCAAAGTCCAACGGCCCGACAAGGCCTTGGCCCTGAGTTTGTCCGTAAGGGCGCGGCGGAATGCAGCGGGGGGCTGCCTTATGAACGGGTATTCGTCACGGGATTGTCGCCTTCCCTGCCACGGACGAGACCACGCCCGACGGTTTTGCATCGGAGCCCTTGGAGATTTGGGCGCGTGTTTCTTCGATCCACCTGGGCGTATCGGGGTCACCGGTGAGGCCAAGGAGCCACCTGAGGAGCCCGACTCCATCCCCATGTCGGAGACCGAGGCGACCGGCGTACGGAACAAGAGCGTCCGCGAAAGTTCCTGGATAGTCATACCCTGCGCGGATGGCGTCGGCGACCACTTGCGCTACGGCTCCGGCGTCCTCCCCATCATCCAGGAGGTCGGCGGCGATCCGAGAGGGGCGTGTGACGAGTAGTCCACGGAGCGCGACCCATTGGTTCCCATCGAGCGGTTTCCGGTGGAGTCGGACGTCGTGCCGTCGAGACTGGCGCCTGATCGGCAGCGTGAAGTCGTGGCGGTCTGCGGGCAGATGGCCAAGGCCATACAGTGCCGCCGCAGACCGATGTGAGATGACTCCTTGCTCGGGTGTCCGGTTCCAGGCCAGGACGCTTGGAGCAAGCTGAGGATCACCGTCTCCTTGACGCACTGAACTAGCCGATCGGATCAGCCCTGGCGGGCACGTGCGAGCGCTGCGGCGACGATGCGTCCCGCGGGAGTCGTGTCGCCGCCGGGGACCGCCATCAGCGCTTCGAGGTCATCCGGTGTATCAAGGTCGAGCGCGAGCGCGGGGAGGTCGGCGATGCGGACCGCCATGCCGGCCGCAGTGGCAGCCTCCATATGGCGCTCAGCGCTCGCGGGCCCGTAGGCGAGAGGGAACCGTCCCGGTGGGCGGAGGAGCATCGCGTTGGTGCCGCCGTCCCGGCTGCGGACGAGTGTCACCGATGGGGCAGGCGGAGCCTGGGAAACGAAAGCGAGAATTGCGCCGGGGGTCGCGAGGGGCAGGTCTGCATGGAGGATGAGCAGCCCGGCTGCGGGCGGGTTGATCTGGAGGATGGCGGATTCGAGTTGGGGATTGAGGCCATCGAGGGCCGGGTCTTCGTCGATCACGGCGATACCCTGCTGGTCGGCGATGCGCGGGTCGCTGGTGAGGACGGCGATGTAGAGCCCGGCACGCCGAACCGCAGTGATGACGGTAGAACAGGTGGCCATCGCGACTTCGATGCGCTCTTCTGGGGTGAGCAGCGCGGAGAGGCGGCCTTTCGCTCGCTCCAGCCGGTTCACGGGGATCAGCGCAATCGGACCTCTCAACGCCGAGCCTTCCCGGCGGAACATGCAGCGAGGACGTCGCGGGCGAGTTCTGCTTTGCGCTCGGGGCTGGTCATCATCGTGTCGGTGACGAGGCAGCGCAGGCCGGTGGCCTCGATTGCGGGCGCGAGGCCGCGGTCCTGTTCATCGATAACCATGACATCGATCAGGCCATCGTAGATCCGGGCCACGCCGAGGGCGGAGACCTCGTGCCCGAGGGTGGTCATCATCTTGGCAGCCGGGCCCTTGACGACCTGCCCGGCGATGATTGGGCTGATCGCCGCCCGGACCGCTCGTGTCGAGGCAAGGGCATCGCGGATTCCCGGAACCGCGAGGATGGGGCCGATGCTCACCAGTGGGTTGCTGGGTGCGAGGATGACCGTTTCGGAGCCGAGGATAGCCTCGACGACACCTGGCGCGGGCCTGGATGCGTCCGCCCCGGCGAAGGTGATCGCGCGGACATCGACCTCGGTGCGCAGGCGGACCATATAGTCCTGGAAGGCGAGTTCACCGTCGGGCGTCGTGATGCGGGTCTCAATGCGCGCGTTCGACATGGGCAGAACGGCGCAGGTGAGGCCCCAGGCCGTGGCGATGTCGGCGATGACCCGGTGCATCGGCATGCCCTCACGGAGAAGGCGGGTGCGGTGGATGGCGGTGGCGAGGTCACGGTCTCCCAGGTTGAACCAGCGGTCGTAGCCGAATCGCTGGAGCGCACCCACGACATTGAGGCTATCGCCGGCCAGTCCCCAGCCGGTTTCGGGGTTCACGGCGCCGGCGAGCGCGTAAATAACGATGTCGACATCGGGTGAAACGTGGAGTCCGAACATCTCGACGTCATCCCCAGTGTTGGAGATGACCGTGACGGATGCCGGGTCAACGACCTGGACGAGGCCCTGGAGGAAACGGGAGGCGCCCACGCCACCCGCGAAAACCGTATGCACCGGCGCGAGTACCTGCCTGAGAGGGTTCAGGCCATTGTAGAGCCCTGCTCGTCCAGCGCGCGGGCGGCGGGCAGGGCAGGGGCTGTTCCCGGCAGGGCCGGGGCCGCAGCTTCGATGAATTCGCTGTCAGGCTGCCGGGCGATGCGCGTCTCAATCGCCACAAAGATCGCGAGCAAAACCCAGAGATAGGGGTCGTCGAGGAGGCGGCCTTCCGACTGGCTCTGGAGGAGAATGCCCATCATCGAGGCGGCCAGCCAGCCGACAACCAGGCGAGTCTGGGCGACGTGAGCGGCGTTGTAGGTCTTTGTCAGCGCGATTCCGATTCGGAAGCCGACGAAGATCATCGCCGCGAGGCCGACTATGCCGGACTCCGAAAGGACGGTAATGAG
>DATCGT010000147.1:0-3633 GCA_036508775.1 Tepidiformaceae bacterium
CACGCAGCAGACGCCGCTGGTCGACATGCTGTGGTGGGTCTTCCACGACCCGACCGCGGCACAGGACATCAAGGACAACTTCTACGCGCCGCTGCCAACGACCCTCCTGCCGAGGATCGAGGCGACGCTCAAGGGGCTCAAATGCGACGGCGGCTCAAAGGCGAGCC
Source organism: Tepidiformaceae bacterium (assembly GCA_036508775.1). Lineage (GTDB taxonomy): Bacteria > Chloroflexota > Dehalococcoidia > Tepidiformales > Tepidiformaceae > JBGPOS01. Next base: position 168 of record DATCGT010000147.1, read on the forward strand.
TCAAAGCGCAATAGCAGACCAGTAATACACCAGGAAAATCGATGCCGGGCTGGCCCGTTGGTGGGCGGCCCGGCATCTTTCAATACTCATGGAGTATCCCTCTTGCGAGGTTTGGATTAACCCATGGCCGCGACGACGCCCGTCCGACCGACACGTGCTGCTGGGAGTCTGAAGAACAAGCTGAAGCCCGGCGACTGGACGTTTACGGCACTTACCAGCCTCACCGCAATTGTGGTGGTCATGGTCATCGCCGGGATGTTCGTTGAGCTGACCCATGACTCCTGGCCAGCCATCAAAGCGAATGGCATCTCCTTCCTCTGGGACACTAACTGGGACCCATCGCACCTCGCGTTTGGCGTAGGGTCGTTTATCGTCGGCACTCTCATTACGTCGGTGTCCGCGCTCATCATCGCTACGGTCGTAGCCGTCCTGGTTGCGTTGTTCCTTGTTGAAATCGCGCCCAGCTACGTCGCGCGCCCAGTCTCGTATGTTGTCGAACTCCTCGCGGCGATCCCGAGCGTGGTCTATGGCCTCTGGGGCATTTTCGTGATGGGCGTTTTCATCCGGGATCACCAGGGTCCCTTCATGATCAAGTATCTGGGTTGGCTGCCGTTTGTGAACGGCACGCCCCTGATTACAGGACTCTTCTCGGCCTGCCTGATCCTTTCGATCATGATTCTCCCGACCGTTATGGCGGTTTCGCGAGAGGTCATTGCCGCGGTTCCCGGTAGCCAGCGTGAAGGGATTGCGGCGCTCGGCGCGACTCGCTGGGAAATGATCCGGCTCGCGGTCTTGCCTTATGCCCGGTCGGGGGTCATGGGGGCGGCAATCTTGGGGCTGGCGCGCGCCGTTGGTGAGACGCTCGCGGTGACCCTGGTCATCGGCAACAGCGTGAAGCTCCCCGCAAACATCTTCGCTCCCGCTTACACGATGGCAAGCGTCATCGCGAACCAGTTCCCGGAGGCTGCTGGCCTGCATCGTGCGGCATTGATTGAGGTGGCGCTCGTCCTCCTCGCCATCACCTTCGTCATCAACGTGCTCGCCCGACTCCTGGTCTGGAAGGTGACCGGCGGGCAGCGCGTGGCGGTGCAGGAATGACCGTTATTCAAGCTTCGCCAGCACTTGTTCGATCCGCCGGCCTCTACCGCCGGCGCAAACTCATGGACCACGTCATGACCGGCGCCATGATCCTAGCCGTTATGCTGGCGGTCGTTTCTCTCTTTCTGATCCTCTTTTACATCATAAAGGAAGGCCTTCCGGGACTGAACTGGGCGCTGATTACGCAGGAGCCAAACCGGCCGGGCAAGCCCGGCGGCGGCGTCCACAACGCAATTATCGGCAGTGCGATCATGGTGAGTCTTGCGCTCGCAATTGGCGTGCCTATTGCCGTCGGCTGCGGCATCTTCCTATCCGAGTACGGTCAGAATCGATTCGGAAGCATGATTCGCTTCTTGATCGAGGTTATGGCGGGCATTCCGTCGATCACCGCAGGCCTGTTCATCTATGGGCTCGTCGTGGTCCGCCAAGGCCACTTTTCGGCGTTCGCCGGGAGCCTCTCGCTGGCGATTCTGCTCATCCCGATCGTCGCCCGTATCACGGAGGAGATGCTCCTCCTCGTCCCACGTTCCATCCGCGAAGCCTCGTCGGCGCTGGGCGCTCCGCGTTGGCGGACCGCCATCCGCATCGTTCTCCCGACGGCGTTGCCGGGCATCATCACCGGGATCATGCTCGGACTCTCGCGAATCGCCGGGGAGGCGGCGCCTCTCCTCTTTACTGCCCTTGGGAACCAGTTCCTGACCACCGACCTGAGTGCCGCAATGGATTCGATTCCCCGCCGGATTTACGTCTATGCGGTTGGCCCCTACGACTACTGGCATGAACAGGCTTGGGCCCTCAGCCTCATCCTTGTCGGCATCATCCTCGTCATCAGCCTTTCCGTTCGAGCGCTGTTCGGCTCGCGCGTGACAGTCCGCCAGTAGGAGTGCAAACAATGACCGAAGCCCCGGCGAGCCAGCAACAGGCGCCAGGTGAGCCACAGACTCTGAGGGCGGCCCCTCCACGTCTCACCCCTTCAGCCGATGTGCCGGGGATGGCTCCCGTGAAGGTGCATGTCGAGAACCTGTCGGCCTGGTACGGCCCGAAGCTTGCAGTTTCGGATGTTTCGATGGACATCCGCCGGAACTCCGTGACTGCGCTCATCGGCCCGTCGGGGTGCGGCAAATCGACATATATTCGTTGCCTCAACCGGATGCACGAGTTCCTGCCGCATGCCAAGGCTCGCGGCAAAGTCCTGCTCGACGGCGCCGACATCTACGAATCTGGCGTGGACGCTACGCGAGTTCGACAGCGCGTCGGCATGGTGTTCCAGAAGCCCAACCCGTTTCCCACTATGTCTATCGCCGAGAACGTTGCCGCTGGGCTTCGCCTCATGGGCGTGCGCTCCCGAAGCGAGATCAACGACCGTGTCGAGTCGGCCCTGAAGCTCGCGGCTCTCTGGGACGAAGTGAAGGACAACCTGAAGAGGCCGGGCCTTGCCCTCTCGGGTGGTCAACAGCAGCGACTCTGTATCGCGAGGGCGATCGCAGTCGAGCCCGAAGTCATCCTCATGGATGAGCCCTGCTCCGCTCTCGACCCCGTCGCAACCCTCAAGATCGAGGACCTCATGCGGGGGCTGGCGGAGAAGTACACGATCGTTATCGTGACGCACAACATGCAGCAGGCCGCCCGGGTATCGGACTACACGGCGTTCCTGCTCATGGGCGAAGACGGGGCCGGTCACCTCATCGAATACCGTTCGACGGCCGAAATGTTCACCGCACCTCAGGACAAGCGGACCGAGGACTACATCACCGGCCGGTTCGGCTAACGAGAGGTGGATCCGCATGCCACGTGACCTGTTTAACAGCGAAATCAAGCAACTCCAGGACGAGGTTCTCGTCCTTGGGTCGATGACCGAGAAGGCGATCCTCGACTCCATGGAGGCGCTCCGCGACGGCGACCTCGCCTGGTCGCGAAAGCTGATTGAGGACGACGCGGCGATCAACGCGAAGCGCTTCGATATCGAGGACCGCTGCATCTTCGTCATCGCCACCCAGCAGCCCATGGCGAGTGACCTTCGCCTGCTCGTTAGCATGCTCTTCGTCATAACCGACCTCGAACGGATGGCGGACCATGCCGAGGGCATCGCCCGGATTAACCTCTTGCTCGCAGATGAGCCCGCGCCGCGGCGCCTGGGCTACATCCCCGCGATGGCGGATCGGGCTGTGATAATGCTCCGGGATAGCCTCAAGGCGTACATCGACCATGATGTCGAGCTGGCTCGCCGAGTTTGCGATGCCGACGATGAGGTCGATCGCCTGCAGGACAGCGTCTACGACGAGGCGACGAGGGCGATGATCGCCGACCCGTCGACTATCCAGCGGAATACCTACCTGCTTTGGACGGCGCACAATCTGGAACGGATCGC
>DATCGT010000148.1:0-4417 GCA_036508775.1 Tepidiformaceae bacterium
GGCCCGGCTTCTACGAATGCAAGTGGCTCCCGCATCCCCGGGCCCGCGTCCGGGTGAGCATCGGCGAGCCGGTGCGCTTCAAGCGCGGCACGATCTCATACTCCGAGGCGACCGCTGCCCTCGAGAAGGCCGTCCGGGAGGCCTGAGAGCCCGTTTCAGGCCTCACAGAGCCTTCGAACCACTTCGTAAAGAATCTGCATCCCCAACCGGAGATTTTCGACGCTGATGCGCTCGTTGTGGCCGTGTACGCCGGAGAGTTCGCCCGGGTTCACAAGACAGGGAACGAAGCCGTAGGCCGGGATCCCTCGCACCCGGTAAATCCGTGAATCGGTGAACCCGCTCGTGAGCTCGGGTACGACCATCGCGCCTTCGACGAGTTCCGCCACGACCTGGCGCACCACGCTGACAAACTCGGTGTCCATCGAGGATTCGGTACCTTCGAAGCGGTTGATCACGTCGATTACGACGCGGTCGTCGTTGATCACTGCTTTCAAGTCGGCCATGAACGCGTCGGCGTCGACGTCCGGGAGCAGTCGGCAGTCCAGCGTCGCGGTCGCCTCGGCCGGGATCACATTCACTTTGATCCCGGTGTGGATCGTCGTCAGCGAGACCGTGTTCATCAGGCGTGCCCGGAAACCGGGGAACCGTGCTGCCGCTTTCGTCATTTCGCTGTCTGTCGCCGGCGGCATCCGGTTCGCCGCGGCCATACCCTCGGCATGGGCCCGCATGAGCGGCGTAATCCGGGTTTGTCGTTGCCACGTGGCGACCCGTCCGAGGGCCTGGACCAGGTGCTCGGCGCAGTTGTCCCCATGCGGTACCGACCCGTGCCCGGCCCGGCCCCGCACGGTCAGTTTGAGCCAGAGCGGTACCTTCTCGCTCGGCGCGACCTGGAAGACCGGGCGCTCCTTCGGGCTGGTCGGGGCGAGGCCGTAGGAGCCTTCGTTGATAACCACCTCTGCTTCGAGCCACTCCGGGCGGTTGTCCGCGATCCAGGTGACGCCGTAGTCGCTCCCGGCCTCTTCGTCGGCGGCGGCGAGGAAGACGACCGGCTTTCGCAACTGGATACCCTGCCGCTTGAGGAGCAGGAAGGTCATCAGTTCGATGATGCCCATGCCCTTCATGTCCAGGGTGCCCCGCCCCCAGACGACCCCGTCCCGCAGCTCCCCGGAGAAGGGATCGCCTTCCCAGAACTGCCGCTCGACGGGGACGACGTCGGTGTGATTGAGCAGGCAGACGCCCGCGCCCTGGCCCCCGATCCGGGCGATGAGGTTTGATCGCCCCGGCGCGGAATCCGCCGTCTCGAAGTCGATTCCTTCGTTGCGGAGGATGTCACCCAGGAAGCGCACGGCCAGTTCCTCGTTCCCTGGGGGGTTCGAGGTGTCAATGCGCACGTACTCGCGCAGCAGCGAGGTTGCTTCGTTGGTTGCCCGGTCCCAGTCGATTGCTGCCGTCACGTCGATGCTCCGGGGCTGAATGTTGGCGAGTGTAGCAGAGCTGCGCTGATTCCCGGGCGTTGCCCCGGAGTCAGGCAGATAGCAGGTCGACGATGCACTTCAGGCTCTCGCCCGCGGGGCCGCGGATGATGATATTCGCCAGCGACGAAAGCGGTGTCCGTTCGGGATTGATCTCGATGAGCGTGGCGCCGTGGCGCACGGCGATTACCGGGAAGTCCGCCGCCGGGTAGACCACCGCTGATGTCCCGATCACGAGGAACACGTCGGCCGCGTTCGCCTGCACCTGGCAGCGCCGGAGGGCGTCGGACGGGATCGGTTCCCCGAACATCACGGTGTCGTTTTTCATGATGCCGCCGCACTTGGCGCAGAGCGGTGGCAGCCGGTCGAGCGAGACCTGCTCAAGCGGGACGCGCTCCCCGCAGCTCAAGCACCGGGCCTTCGTCCGGTTCCCGTGAATCTCGGTCACAGCAACGGACCCGGCCCGCTGGTGAAGGTTGTCGATGTTCTGGGTGATGATGTGCTGCAGGCGCCCCATCCGCTCCAGCTCCGCCAGGGCCAGGTGGCCGGCGTTCGGCTCGGCTGACTCGATCGCGGTTGAGAACTCGCTGCGGCGGTTCTTCCGGTCGAGCGCGTCGCGCCACCATTGCTCGGGGTCGCGGCGAAACAGCTCCCAGCCGTCGATGGTCGGTTCGCCGAACTTTGTCCAGATGCCGTCCGTCCCGCGATAGGTAGGTATGCCGCTCTCGGCGGAGAGCCCGGCGCCGACGAGGGCAACGGCATGGTGGCAGCCGCGGATCGTCTCCGCGGCCTCGCGAATTTCAGGTGCTGCTTCAGGGCTGTCCATCGTCGTCGTGCTCTGCAGCCAATGATTGCGCGGTTGGCAGGTGCCGCGCCACATCTGCCTCGAAGGCAGCGACCTGGCGGCTGCGCTCAGCTTCGTCCCAGCCAAGGATGCTTCCCGCGATTTCGGCCGTCCGTTCTTTGCAGCACAGCCCCCGGCACGAACTCCAGGCTATCCCGGTCCGGCGCATGAGGATGTCGGAGAGCGAGGTGGCATGCTCACTCACCGCGTGGCGTATCTCGCCGTCGATCGCGTGCGCGTGTTCACAGAGGATTCCATTGCTGTCTTCGATTACAGCGCGGACCGAAGGGCCGTAGATGCGCAGGTGGGCCATCACCTTCGCTGGAAGCCCGCTGCCCGCCAGGACGTCCCGCCACTCTCGGGATGGTTCGGGGGGCGTCGCATGGACCGATGGCGCGTCGAGCGCCTTCATGACGTCGTTCGCCAGCGGCCGGAACGTGCTCAGCTTTCCGCCGATGACGCTGAACAATCCCGCCGCCCCGACGTCCTTCCCGTGGTCAATCACCGCGTGCCGCCGCGTGATCGCGGATTCGGGGCCGCCGCCGACCTTCTGCAGCGGCCTAACCCCCGCATACGCGTAGCGGATCTGGTCGCGCTGGAGGTCAAGGCCCGGCAGGAGCGCCTGTGCCTCCTCCAGCAGGTAGTCGATGTCTTCCGTCGTGGGCCGGATGTCACCCGGGTCACCGGAGAAGTGCTCGTCGGTGGTGCCGACAAGCAGCAGGTCACCCTGGGGTACCGCAAAGATCACCCTGCCGTCGGCGCGCGCCGTTGAGAACACTGCATCGCGCCCAGGGGCAGCGCCTGTTTCGAAGACGATGTGGGTCCCCTTCGTCACGCCGAGCAGTTGCCGCCGGGGCATCTCCGCAACGGCGTTCACGGCGTCGACCCATGGGCCGGCGGCGTTCACAACCGCCTTCGTCTGAATCGTGAAGCGCTCGCCTGAAGCTTCGACTTCGACCGACCTGACATGCCCATCCGCGACCTCGATCCGGCGGACAGTCGCGTGGTTCTGGATAAAGGCGCCCGCGCGCTCCCCTTCCATCGCGAGTTCGACCGCCAGTCGCTCGGGCGCGATCGCCCGCGCATCGAAGAACGTGAATCCACGTCGGGTCCCGGCCGGCAGCGCTGGCGCAAGTTCGTGCAGCCGGGCTTCCGACAGCTTTCGGTGGGAGGGCACGCCGCGGTACATCGCCAGGAGGTCATAGAGCGACAATCCCATCTGGAGCTGCCAGGCCGGGCGGCGCGTCCAGGGCAGGACGGGCAGTACGAAACGCTGCGGCAGCACGAGATGCGGGCGCGTCTTCAGCAGCCAGGCGCGTTCGCGAAGCGATTCGAACACCAGCCGCGCGTCGCCATGTTCGAGGTAGCGGAGTCCACCGTGGATGAGCTTCGTCGTCCGCCAGGTCGTCCCGAACCCGAAGTCGTCCTGTTCGAACAGGGCCACGCGAAGCCCCCTGCGGGCCGCTTCCGCGGTGATTGCGCAGCCGTTTATCCCGCCGCCAATCACTACGACGTCGAGCGCCGGTCCGGCGGCCAGTTCCGCGAGGTTCATCCGGGGGAGGCCCAGCCGAGCGTCCGTCCAACAGCCTTGCGCCAGGCTTTCAGAGCCTCGGCGCGCTGCGCCGGGCCCATCCGTGGCGTGAAGGTCCGTTCCGCCCGCCACAGACTCGCGACTTCATCCTCGGACTGCCAGATGCCGCGTCCCAGGCCGGCCAGAAACGCGGCTCCCATCGCCGTGGTCTCGGTCTGCTTCGGTCGCACGACCGGGACCCCCGCGTAGTCGGCCTGCAACTGCATCATCAGGTCGTTCCCCGCCCCGCCGCCATCGACCCGCAGTTCCTGGATCGGGCGGGGGAGGTCGCGGTTCATCGCCCCCACGAGTTCCGCGCTGGAGAGCGCGATCGCGTCCAGTGCGGCCCGGGCGATATGCGCCTTGCTCGACCCACGGGTGAGGCCAAGGATTACTCCGCGTGCGTAAGGGTCCCAGTCGGGTGCGCCCAGTCCCGTGAAGGCCGGCACGATCATTACTCCATCGGAATCCGGCACCGATGCTGCCAGGGTGGCGATGTCATCGCCCCGCCCGAACAGCCCCAGGTCATCC
>DATCGT010000149.1:0-9346 GCA_036508775.1 Tepidiformaceae bacterium
GGGCTGGCTGGGAATGCCTGGTCGTCTGTTGTAGCTCAGGGGAAGCGGGAGAGCTGAACGGAGGTCCCACCAGCCCGGCAACGCTGGGACCGCTGCGGGAGCGAGAGCTCGTCCGATCGTGCGAAGCGCTCGGAGCCGCTGCCCCGCGTTTCTGGCGCTGGCCAGACGGTGCTCTGTCAGGGCTCGATGGGGCTGGAGACGTGCGTCGACTCCTGGAGCAAGAGGCCCCGGACCTTGTCATTGCGCTGGGCGCGGATGGGGCCTACGGCCATCCGGACCATCTCGCCGTTCACCGCTGGGTTGTCGACGCATGGTCAGTGCTCGACGCTGCTCGGCCGCCCTTGCTCTTCGCCGCTTTCCCCCGGGGGCTCTTCCTTCCGCAATACGCGAAGTGCATTGGCATGATGGGCGATCCGCCGGACCCACCCGCATCAGCGATCGGTGCCGCGATAGCGCATTACGAGGTGCCTGTTGCGACTGTCGCCGCGACAAAGCTCGCCGCGATCTCTGCTCATGCCTCCCAGCTCCCGGGAGGCCGGCCCGAGGCGCTCTTTCCGCCCGGGATTGTGGCATCGCTGCTCGAAGTGGAGTCGTTCACCGATGCGCGCGGGATTGCCTACCCGGCGACGTCCGCGCTGCTGAGCTCCCTGGCGGGAACTACCGGCGGTTGAACTTCGATCCGGCCAGGTCTGGTCCGTCGGTCATGATCGACTCGACAGCGCTCGCGGCCGCGGCGATCGCTTCGTCGAGCGCTTGCCGGTCGTCGTCTCGCGGGTCGCTGAGCACCCAGGCCGCGACCTGTTCGGAATCCCACGTCGGTTCACCGTTGAGCATCGGTCGCCCGATGCCGATTCGAATCCGGACGAAGTCCGGCCCGACTGCCTGGGAGACACTCTTGATCCCGTTGTTTCCCCCATGCCCGCCGCCGGCCCGGATGCGGATCGCCCCCGCGGCCAGGTCGAGTTCGTCGTAGATGACGATCGTGTGGGCGAGGTCGCAGCCGGTCCATGAGAGTGCTTGGGTGACCGCTTTGCCGCTAAGGTTGTAGAAGGTCTTTGGCTTCACCAGCGCGACCTTCTGGCCGGCCAGCATGCCAACCCCGATCTGCATCGTGCTGCCCTGGGCCTTCATCTGCGTGCCCGTCCGCTTCGCGATTTCTGTGATGACCCGGAAGCCGGAGTTGTGTCGGTTGTGGGCGTGCCCCGGGTCGGGGTTGCCGAGCCCGACGACGAGCCAGTCGGCTGCGAAGCGAGGGCCCCCCGAGAAAATCTTCCCAATTGCCATTCTCCAGATCGTGGACGTCGGCCGGCGCTCGCGCAAAAGAAGGTGGGAAGGACGTCTTCGCCCCGGTCTACAATCGAGCCTAGATTCAGGGCTGGAGGCGATTCGATGGCAACGCGAGAACAGGTGGAGGAGCTCCAGGCGAAGATGGCCGAGGAACGGGCGGCCCTCGTCGCGGCTGCAAGCGGCCTCAACGAGGCCGACAGCAGGCGCGTTCCGGCGAATGTCGAAGGCGAGGAACAGTGGACCGCGCTCGAGCAGCTTTCTCACCTCTGGGAGATGGAGAAGAGTTACGACGCATGGGTGCGGGCCGCCCTCAAAGAGGAGAATCCCGACCTTTCGAAGGTGACTGGCGAGCCCGTTGCGATCCCAATCGAAGATGCGAATGGCCACACGGTCGCTGATCTGCTCGGCCGGATCGAGCTCGAACGCGCCTACACGCGTGGCCTCATCGACGGCATTTCGCTGGACGGTTTCGATCGGGTCGCTACCAGTCCCATGTTCGGCACGCTGACTGTTCTCCAGTGGTTGCGCTCGTTCTACCGGCATGACCGGCAGCACGCCGCTCAAATTCTTGGACGCCAGAGCAACTACCAGCCTGGCTTCAAAGGCAAGGAGCCGAATCAGCGTCGCGCTCGCCTTGAGCAGGTCTCCCGCAGGCGCCAGGCTGGCGGCTAAGAGACGATTTCGCTGCTTCAATCCGTCCCGCGTTGCTCAGGACGGATGGCCGTCGCTATAGTTGGCAGCTAACTGCCCATGCTTATAGACCTCCACGCCCACACCTGGCCACGCTCTCACGACAGCGTGCTCAACCCGGAAGACCTGATCGTGAGAGCCAAGGCGGCAGGCCTCGACGCCGTCTGTTTCACTGAACACGACACGGTCTGGGACCAGAAGTCCATTGCGGAGCTTCGCGCCAAGCACGACTTTCTTGTCCTTGCCGGGGTTGAGATCAGCACCGACGACGGCCATATCCTCGCTTTCGGGATCGATAAATACGTCTTTGGAATGCACCGTAGTCGCGAATTGGCGAGCTACACCGAGCGCTCCGAAGGCGCACTGGTAGCAGCCCATCCTTATCGCCGCCAGATGCCATGGTTCAGTCGCAATGACGAGGACTATCAGACGGCACTGGACAAGGCCGCCAGGAACCCCGCATACCAGTACGTGAAGGGTCTCGAAGAGCTAAATGGCCGGGGTAGCGAGAAGGAAAATGAGTTCTCGCATCGCCTCTGCGACATGATGAAATTGCCCGGAACTGGCGGCACCGACTCGCATGCGATCAGCGATGTCGGAAAGTGCGCGACGCAATTCGATCGCGAAATCCATGACGAACGAGAGTTGATCGCGGAGCTAAAAGCAGGCCGCTTCCGTGCCGTCGACCTTCGATCGGGCACGCCGGTTCCGGTCCGCTAGCTCGACTATTGGGCACATCGTCTCGGTCCGTGCTTTGCTTCACACTAAGCGTGGGGCGGTAGTACGATGCCAACTGCCCCGAAGCGGGACTGTCGGCCAGCTGCCTGGCCAGGAAGAGGAGCCAGATGACCTACGTTATTACCAGCCCTTGCATTGATGTCCAGGACCAGGCCTGTGTTGAAGTCTGCCCCGTCGACTGCATTCACTTCGATGAGGGCTCCGACCGCATGCTCTTCATCAACCCGGACGAATGCATCGACTGTGGCGCCTGCGAGCCTGCCTGCCCGGTGACGGCAATCTTCGCTGAGGACGATGTGCCCGGTGATGAGACCGACTACAAGGCGATCAATGTCCAGTGGTATTCCGACAAGGGCGCGGCCCGCGCTCGTGTGAATGCCCTGAAGCCTGCCTGATTCGAGCTTCTAGCGGCAAGTCCGCAAGGCCGCCGCGAGGCGGCCTTCGTGTGAACCCAATTGACGGTGCCCGGCATCCCGCTAGGCTAGATTTGTTGCGCTACGTATCTAAGCGTGGCGCGGAGGATTTTCCCCATGGCTGAACGCATCACCATCCCCGCGGCGAGCCGCACCGTTCTCGGCAAGAAGGTCAAGCAACTTCGCCGCCAGGGGCGTCTCCCCGGCAACGTCTACGGCAAGGGCCTGCAGTCCATCGCGATCGATATCGACGCTCGCGAATTCAGCCGCTCGATCAAGGCGAACGGTGTTCGCGGGATGTTTGAGCTGGCGATCGCAGGTGAGTCGACCCCCCGCCACGTCATCATGCGCGGCCTCGATCGTGCCGGCGGGTCCGGCGAACCGCTCCACGTTGATTTCTTTCAGGTTGATCCCAACCGCCCGATTCTGGCTCACGTGCCGCTGCACCTGATCGGCGAGTCCCCCGCGGTCCGCGACCTCGCAGGCACGCTGCTCCAAAGCCTCGAGATCGTCTCGGTACGCTGCCTCCCGCTCGCGATTCCCGACGCGATCGAAGTGGATGTCAGCCCGCTGAAGGGCTTCGAGATTTCTCTCACGGTGGGGGACATTCCCCATGCCGCCGGCGTCGAGATCATGACCGACCCGACCATCGTGGTCGCTACCGTGAACCCACCGCGACTGCGTCTTGACAGCGAAGAGCCAGGTGAGGCCGCCGACGCCTAGGCCGGCACGGCCGTGACGGAAGGCTCCTACCCCGCCGAACGGACGGAAGCGGCCCTGCGGCTCTTCCTGCGCTGGTTCGGCGCTCACTACGCTCGCAGCACCGTCGTTCAGTCTCGCGACCTCACGGATGCGAGGTTGAACGGTGTCGCCGAGATTGGGCGTCGCTGGCACTTGGCCTTCACGATCGTCGACACGCTCGCGGCCGACGCGGATCTCCCATTCGAGACAGCCCGTTCCATCGTTGAGCAGCGCCTCGATGCTGAGGGAAGGTCGATTGCTCTATGGGTTCCGCGCGGTGCCAGCTTGCCGGACGCTGAGCCCGGCTTGAGTCAGTTGGTACTGTCGCTCAATTCGGCCGAGAAGTTGGATGACGGTCGTCTCGAACTGCGGCGACCCGTCAATCTCCATCTGCGCCGCACCAGTGCCGTGGGTTCCGTCGTTTCCATCCTCGGGGGGCTCGCAAGCCAGTGGGCGCTCTTTACCAATCGCGTCCCTGGGAGCTTTCAGCTCAACGCCGATTCGTTGAACCGACTCCCTTCAAGCCCGGTCGAGCGCGATGCCCTGGTGGAACGCATCGTCCTGGCCGCACAACAGACGGAAGCTGACGCAGATCAAGTCGTGTCGGCCGACGATGTCTGGACGGCGAACGAGCTCGAAGAAGGCGGATCCTGTGTCTTCGGCACACCCGCGCCCGAAACCGACGATTGGAGTTCCGGCCTCCGCCGGAACCTGAGGAACGCGCTCCGCGAGGCGGGCAGTTTCCTGGCCGCCCCGGTCGATGGTTCCGCGCTCGTCGTCCTCGGTGCTGCCACCTACGCGGAAGAAGAGAAGCTTTCGTGGACCCTCAAGGGCATGGATCCCCGGCTCTACTCAGGCTATGACCTGGTGCTCGTCGTCGCGGATGGCCTCGTGAAGCCGCTGCTCCTTCCTCCCCGGCAGGCGCTGCCGTGGGATGCACCCGTTAGCTGAGCGAACCCCGCAGGGAGGCCCCATGGCGATCAAACGCGTTGGCTTCGTCGGCACCGGGATCATGGGCGCTCCCATGGCCCGCAATCTCATTCGGGCCGGCTTCTCCGTCACCGTATGGAATCGAACGGCTTCAAAGGCGGCTCCGCTCGTAGAAGAGGGCGCCGTAAGTGCGGCCTCTCCGGCGGCCGTTGCCGCCGCATCGGAAGTCACCTTCTCCTGTGTCTCCGATTCTCCCGACGTTGAAGCCGTCGCTCTCGGCCCGGGCGGCATCCTCGAAGGGGCCGAACCCGGCTCGGTCTACATTGACTGTTCAACCATCTCGCCTGAAGTTGCGCGTCGCGTCGCGCAGGCTGCGTCTTCCAGGGGAGTTGCCATGCTGGATGCGCCGGTAAGCGGGGGCGACGTCGGTGCCCGCAACGGGACGCTCGCGGTAATGGTTGGCGGTGACCCCGCGGTCTTTGAACGTTGCCGGACTGTTCTCGAGGCAATCGGTGAGACTATCGTCTATGTCGGGCCGAGCGGCTCAGGACAGGTCGTCAAGCTCTGCAACCAGGTTGCAGGCGCGCTGAACCTGATGGCGATGGCTGAGGCGATCACCCTCTCCCGGCGCGCTGGCGTTGATCCGGCGAAGATGATCGAGGTGGTGAGCAAGGGCGCGGCCGGATCCTGGATGCTGGCCAATCTCGGTCCGCGCGCCGTGGCCGGGGATTTCGCCCCGGGATTCATGGTTGACCTGATGCAGAAGGATCTCCGCCTCGTACTGGAGACCGCGGCACAGACGGATACGCCGCTCCCTGGCGCGGCACTCGTCAACCAGGTGTTACGGATGCTCCAGGCCCAGGATCGTGGCGGCGATGGGACTCAGGCCATTGTCGACGCCGTTGCCCGCCTGGCGGGAAGCTAGCGTTCAGGCGACCGATGGCCCGTCCGGGTTGTCGAAATGCGGGAATTCGTGCACGACCAGTGGATGGCTCTTGCGTCGTCTCAGTTCGGTCATCGCCGCCGCGAAGAGCTCGCTGCTGCTGCAATCCGTTCCGGTTGCTACCCCAAAGCTGACCTCGACGGGGAGATGTCCCTGCCATTCGTTGCCGTTTAGCCGGTCGAGTTCGTGCGCAATCCGCCGGGCAATGCGCTGGCCGAGCTCGAAATCTGCGTTCGGGAGGATGACCCCGAAGTCGTCGCCATCGATTCGAGCCGCGAAGTCGGCCCCGCGCACGGACCGCTGGATTCCCGTCGCTGCCCTCTGGATCATCGCATCCCCTGCGTCCCGGCCATGTGTTTCATTCACCATCCGCGTTCCGACCACGTCGAGCACGATGAGGGTCACGTACGCGCCTGGTTCGCGGGCCAGGCAGCACGCTTCCGTCAGCTTGTCGTAGAACACCTTGCGGTTGTAGAGCCCGGTCAGGTGGTCGACTCGCGATTCCTGTTCGAGCCACCGCACCATCGTCTCTCGGCGGCGCGCGGTGCCCGTCGAACGAATGACTTCCTGAAGGTGTTCTGCCAGCGCCCCCGGATCTTCGCTCTCGTCGTAGTTCCATGGTTCCCGGTTCGCTGACGTGATGCCGTTTTCGGTTGGACACAACAGCGCGACTTCCGGGCGTTCGCAGCCGAGCCATGCGATGAACGCGGCCGATGAGTCGACTTCGTGAACGTTTCCGACGAACGCTGCGTCGAAGGTGCGGCTCTCCAGGAGAGCACGGGCTTCGTCGAGGTCGCGTGCTCCATGGATTTGAAACGAAGGGAATCGTTCTAACGCCGCCCGGATTCGCCGGGAGTCCTCGGGCTGTGTGCCGACGAGAAGAACGTGGACTATCCGCTCAGTCCCGGGTGTCTGTGGTCTATCTGTATCGAGTGTCACGTCGGGCTAAGTATCGGCACCCGCTCGCCCCGTCCGCAGACGGGACTATCCGAAGAGGGGCCCGCCAGCGTCGAGGATTGCGCCATCGAGCGCGATCACCGCAGGGCGCTCTTCGCAATATCCCTCGTTCTCGCACTTGTCGAGCGTGAAGGCGCCGCGCTTCTTGTCGAACCTGATGGTCCAGGTGCCCAGCGCCAGGCTGTCGCCACCCCGGGCCTGCTGATCTGTCAGGATCGCAATCAGCGCGGCAATCTCGTTTCGTCCCATGTTGTGGCTCCTGTATCGGGGTCTGTGGAACCCATGGTGCGAACGCTCGCCTTAGTGCGCCAGTTTCCGCTAAACGAACCCACGCAGATGGATTGCGGTCGCCACCCGCTGGACGGCGATGTCGAAGGCTGCCTGGCGGTGCCGCGTGCCATCTCTTGCCACTCGCAGCCCAAGGTCGTTGAACGCCGCCGTCATCCTCGACTCGAGTTCGTTGTTGACGCGCTCCAGCGGCCATCTGAACTGCTGGATGTTCTGCGTCCACTCGAAGTAGGAGACGGTGACGCCACCAGCGTTCACGAGGATATCGGGCAGCACAACGATCTTCCGCGTGGCGAAGATCGTGTCGGCACCTGGCGTTACGGGGTGGTTGGCAGCCTCCACGACTACCCGGGCCTTCACATCCGGAGCATTGGCTGCAGTCAGCACCTCGCCAAGCGCTGCCGGCACGAGGTAGTCGCAGTCGATCCGCAGCAGGTCGTCGTTCGTTATCGGCGTGGCGTCCGGGAAGCCCGCCACTGACCCCGCCACCGAAAACCACCGGTCGAGCGCCGCAATGTCGATTCCATTCGGGTTGTGCAGGCCGCCTTTTACATCGCTGACAGCCACGATCTTGAACCCCATCGCCCCCGCGATTCGACAGGTCCACGACCCGACATTCCCGTAGCCCTGGACCGCAATCCGGATGTCGCCCGGGTTCGAACCCTCCATCCGAGCGTGTTCGCGCATGCAGGTCGCAACCCCGCGGCCCGTCGCCTGGTCGCGCCCGAAGCTTCCGCCGAGTTCGACCGGCTTCCCGGTGACGATCCCTGGCGTGTAGCCGTAGCGCTGGCCATAGGCGTCCATCATCCAGGCCATCGTTTGCGCGTTGGTGCCCATGTCGGGCGCCGGAATGTCGCGGTTGACGCCGAGGATCATGCTGATGTGATCGGTGAACGTCCGTGTCAGCGTGTTGAGCTCGTGCTCCGTCATCCGCATGGGGTCGCACATCACCCCGCCTTTCGCGCCGCCGAAGGGCAGGTCGAGGAGCGCGGACTTGTAGGTCATGAGCATGGCGAGGGCCTTTACCTCATCAAGGTCGGCCTTCGGGTGGTACCGAATCCCCCCCTTGTACGGCCCCCTCGCCCCGTTGTGCTGGACACGGTAGCCCTCGAAGATCCGGAGCTTCCCGTCGCTCATCCGCACCGGTAGCTGCGCGTGGAGTTCACGCCAAGATGTCCGTAGCAGGTCGACCACTTCGGGGTCGAGCCCGAGCCGCCCTGCCGACTCGACCATCGCGGCAACCACCGACTCCGATGGGCATGGCGTATCCGAATGTTCCGGTGTCGAGACTTCCTGGATCACCATGCGTTTCCTCCGCTGCGATAGCCGTGGCGCTATGGTAACCGGCCCCCTTGCGCCCGCGTAATCGGGCGATCCCGGACGACTTCCGGTCTTCCCCGTCGCGAGCTTTCGTCTCAGACTGGCGCGATGGGCCGGATCTTCATCACCCGCAGGGTTCCCGGAGATGCCGCGCAGATGCTTGTGGCCGCGGGGCACGAGGTCGATCTCTGGCCGGGTGAACTACCGCCTCCTGCCGAGGCGCTCGCGCAGGGGTTCGCGGCTGCAGACGGTGCCATGACTATGGTGACGGACCGCGTCGATGCCGATTTGCTGGTGGCCAGTCCCCGCCTGAGGGTGATCGCCAATGTTGCTGTCGGATATGACAACGTCGATCCGGCGGTCGCGAGCGCGGCGGGCGTCTGGCTGACCAACACGCCCGGGGTCCTTGCGGAAACGACTGCGGATCACGCCTTTGCTCTGTTGATGGCCGCTGCTCGCCACGTCGTCGTCAGCGATCGCGATACCCGCGCCGGAGGCTGGAAGACGTGGTCTCCTACCGCGTTTCTCGGCGCGGACGTGCATCATGCCACCCTCGGCATCGTTGGCCTCGGCGAGATTGGGCAGGCAATGGCCCGCCGCGCTGCCGGGTTTGCAATGAAGGTCCTCTACACGGGAAGGGTCCGCCACCCGGAACTCGAACAGACGCTGAACGTGGAGTGGCGGGCGTTGCCGGACCTCCTGGCACAGTCGGACTTTGTTTCGCTCCATACGTCGCTGAACCCGGCGACCCGGCATCTGATAAGCGCGCCACAGCTGGCTGCGATGAAGCCGACCGCCATTCTCGTGAATACCTCACGAGGGGCAGTCATCGACCAGGACGCACTTGTGGCCGCTCTCCGGGGAGGCTGGGTCGCGGGTGCGGCCCTGGATGTCACCGACCCGGAGCCGTTGGCGCTGACTCATCCGCTCTACTCGGCTCCGAACGTCATCATTACCCCGCATATAGCCAGCGCGAGCTTGGTCACGCGTTCGCGGATGGCAATGATGGCTGCGGAAAATGTCGTCGCGGTTCTCGCTG
>DATCGT010000150.1:0-10381 GCA_036508775.1 Tepidiformaceae bacterium
TAGGAGGAGGTTCGCCAGTCGCGTTTTCTGATCGTGCCACGACGATGGTGGCGGATGCGAAGACATTACTCACCAGCTTCCTTGGTACCTAACTATTCCATGCTCCTTGCTGAATCACGGGCGTAGCGCGGCGTGAGCTCCCGGCCCAATGAGGACCACCGGGACGGGCGACTGCCGTATGACCTGCTCAGTAACGCTCCCCACGAGCGCATGCCTGATGCCGCTCTTGCCGTGGGTCCCCATCGCGATCGCGTCTACGCCGAGGGACTTCGCGGTTTCCACGATGGTGTCAGCTGTCTGGTCCGATAACTCGACACGGACGGTTGCGCTCGTGCCCTGGAGGTGGCGGGCCACCACCGTCCGCAGGTAGTCTTCCCGCTCGGACCGCGCCCCCTCGATCGCCTGCCCTCGGTACTCGACGATCATCGGTAGTGGATCACCGGCCGGAGCTACATCGGAAGAGATGAGGCCCGGTACCGTGCCTGCTGGAATGGCGAACTCTCCGAATGACGCCGACTCCCGCGACGCGTGGAGGTCATCGGTATGAACGACGGAGAGGACATGTATCTCCATCGGGACTGATCGCGACCATACCGCCATCGCGATAGCCGCGGTCTCGCCGATCTCACTCGTATCCAATGCAACCAGAACCCGCACGCCGCCGCCTCCTTACAACTTGCCCCGACCAAGCGTCACCGGAGCCGAGGGCCCGTTTTGGGCGCCCGACCAGAGTTCGGCGTCGCGCTGGTAGCCTGCGCCTGCTGAGTGTCGAGGTTGGCCCCATGAGTAGCTCCCGCTCAGCGGCGAGCCAATCATCGAGATTCCTGCCCCGTGCCATACAGCTGCAGTCAACAGAACGCCCGTGGCGAGCTGACATCACCACTGTGCGCCCCACTGTCTGTCCAGGATTAGCACTGCCCCTGGAGGTTCTCACCGTCGGCGCGGGTAGGAACGTCGTGCCGTAGGCTCCCGGTACTCGACGCGCACCAGGTAGTCCGTGTCCTTAGCGTAGGCGCGCTGACTCACAGCAACCTTCGCGGCCAGGAACGCCTCGCCTTCGATCGAGATTGAGACGGTAGTGGGCTGCCCAGGGACGGGCGCGTAGCTGGTGCTCCAGCACTGGGGCTCGCCAGCTTCGATTAGGTCTGCGAGCCCCCGCAGGATCATGCAGTGAATGCCCGAGGCCGACCGCACGGCAATCACGAGGCGCGAGCCTCGTAAGGCTGGTTGACCCTCAATGCGGCGCGATGTCAACGGCGGGTTCTGAGGGGGGTGAGCCTTGGGCTTTGCAACACGATGACCGGCGGTGATTAGCCGGTGTCATGATCCTCTAGGACCTAGCACCGAGGTTCCACACGCTAGGTGCAGCCAATACCACTCACCCGCGAACAGCTCACCCGGGACACCCAAGCTGGCGACTCTCCCGCTCTGGGCAACCGCCTTGTGGTAGGCTGCCATTGTCAAAGTTGACTAACTTCATCCACTTCCTGACCAATAGCTGAGGATGCGAGAAATGACAGTGCCGGTTCCCGAGACATCTGCGAGCGCGACCGTGCGAGAGGTTCATCACCAAATAGTGATTGTTGGTGGCGGCAACGCCGGCATCAGCGTCGCGGCGCGCCTCCGCAGGGCTGCCAAGCAGCTCGATATCGCCATCATCGAACCCTCTTCGAAACACTACTACCAGCCTCTGTGGACACTCGTTGGTGGAGGCGTGTTCTCGAAGCGACGCTCGGAACACGAGGAAGCGTCGGTGATACCGGATGGTGTCACCTGGATCCACGAAGCGGCTGCCGAGCTGTGTCCTGACCAGAATGCCGTGCTTACGACCAGTGGCCTTCGGGTTAGCTACGACTTCCTCGTGATGGCGCCTGGAATCCAGATCGACTGGCACAAGATCAAAGGTCTGCCCGAAGCCCTCGGCCATGACGGCGTCTGCAGCAATTACAGCTATGACAGCGTCGACAAGACGTGGGAGTTCATCCGGGGTTTCAAAGGCGGGAACGCGATTTTCACCCACCCGAACACCCCCATCAAGTGTGGCGGGGCGCCGCAGAAGATCATGTACCTGGCTGACGACCAGTTCCGGAAGGCCGGCGTTCGCGGCAAGACGAAGATCACCTTTGGCATAGCCAACGCCACGATCTTCGCGGTGCCGCGATACGCGGCTTCACTCACCAAGGTCATCGCCCGGAAGGGAATCGACGTCCGCTTTCGCCACGATCTGACCGAGATCCGCGCCGACTCCAAAGAGGCGGTGTTCGAGAATCTCGATACCGGCGAGTCTGTGACGCTTCCTTACGACCTGCTGCACGTTACACCGCCGATGAGCGCTCCCGACTTTGTGAAACGGAGTCCACTTGCGAATGCCGCTGGCTGGGTGGAGGTGAATAAGTCGACGCTTCAGCACGAGCGCTACGCAAATGTCTTCGGGCTGGGCGATGCGAGCAGTCTGCCGACGAGCAAAACCGGGGCGGCGATCAGGAAGCAGGCACCTGTGCTAGTTGAAAATCTCCTAGCGACAATCGCCGGGAAGACGCT
Organism: Tepidiformaceae bacterium; assembly: GCA_036508775.1. Classification (GTDB taxonomy): domain Bacteria; phylum Chloroflexota; class Dehalococcoidia; order Tepidiformales; family Tepidiformaceae; genus JBGPOS01. Next base: position 2,542 of record DATCGT010000150.1, read on the forward strand.
CGGGGCAACCTACGACGGCTACTCGGCCTGTCCCCTGGTAACCGGCTACGGGAAACTCGTGATGGCCGAGTTCGATTACAACCTGAAGCCGTGCGAAACGTTCCGAATCGACCAGTCGAAGGAGCGGCGCAGCATGTACCTCTTTAAGGCATACGCACTCCCTGCCCTGTACTGGCGCGGCATCATGAAGGGTCGTGTCTAACGGGCCGGCCCTTCTGAGTCGCAGTTCGCGCCACACGCGCAAGTTCGATTCCTACACCGCCGCGGTCAAGTCCATAGCGTGCCCGCTCGAATCGCCGGCCCCGTTCACGCGATTAGCCGCCCCAATGGGACGCCGCCAGGGCCAGGATGACCAGAACCGCGCCGGCCCAGCTCAATAAGGCGAACCAACCGAAAAGGCCCCAGTCGAACATCCCGTGACGGCGGCTTCGTTCATGGTTGTGTTCGTCAAGAACAGGCGAGTCGGCCATATGCGTGCCTCCGCGATTCGGATCGAGTTCTCCTGCTTCCGAGGTGCCCTCGGTTCAGGATCGTGTCTCGTTCGCATCGGGAAAGGGCCTTGAGCCCCAAACTGCGGGGTCCAACCGCAACTTTGCGGCAAGCGGCCAGACATCTCTGGCTGAGTTGGCGACCATGTGCGCAGGTAATTGCCGCACCAAGCTACGTAATGCGCGCATCTTATTGAAAGGCCTTTTTACCGGATTCGCCGATGTTGCATGCGAGTGAGACGCGTCAGTCTGCAGCGGGATGCAACATCGGCAGCCGCATTGCTGCTCCAAGCGGTTGCTGTCCGTGTCACCACCGGGCGAACCGCTGAAGAATAAAGGGAGAAGGAATTGATCATGGGGAAAAGGTTCCTAGTGTTAATGGTGGCGGTCATGGGCGTGGCCGCACTCGCTGCCGCCTGTGGAGGCGGCGGGAGCAGCAGCACCGCCACGCCAGCAGCAACAACGGGGCAGGCTACGACCGCGCCTACCACAGCGCCGACCGACGTCGTCGCGCTCAAGAAGACGCCAGCCTCGACGGCGACCGACGACCCGGCCTGGGCCGGAGCGGCGGTGACGACGGTTCACACAGATGTCGTCGCGACATCGAAGGGGACCGGCCCCGTCGACGTCAAGATGCAGGCGCTCTACAGCGATACGGACGTCTGGTTCCGCTTCAACTGGAGCGACCCGACACACGATGCCTTCAACGTCTGGCAGTGGGACGGCACGAAGTGGACCTCACCTTCAACGACGTCCGACCGGTTGGCGTTGTACTGGGAGATCACGCCCGTGGCCGATTTCGAAGCGCGCGGCTGCCTGGCGCTCTGCCACAAGGGAACCGGAGACACGATCGACAAGTGGTACATGATCGCCCCCAGTGCCACTGACGTGCTCGACAACTGGCAGTGGACGGCATCGACCTATGGTCCGCTGGGCCAGGTCAACAACAAGAAGCTGGTGGGCGTCCAGTCTGGCGATCCAACGAGTACGACCTATCGCGAATCGGCGATTGCTTCGCTCCCACAGACAGCGGGTTCTGGCCCGGTCGCAAACACGAACGCAACGGCTGACGGCCCGAAGATGATGCAGGACCCGACCAAACAGCCATCCCTCGGACAGGGCTACCTGGCTGTGACGGAAGCCGTTGCGCTCGACGTCTCAAAGATGAAGGTCGGCGACCAGGTTCCGAAGTCGATGCTGGCACCTTACGCGGGTGAGGCAGCTGACATCGACAGCAAGACGACGTACGCGAATGGCCAGTACACGGTGGTGTTCCATCGGAAACTGGACAGCGGATTTACCGACGGCGCGCACGTGAAGTTCACCCCCGGCGGCACGTTCACGTTTGGCCTGGCGGTCTGGAATCAGCTCGACCAGGAGAACCACACGGTTACCGGTCAGGCGTACCACCTGAAGCTTCAGTAGTCTTCGGGTTCGGCCCGGGGTGCGAATGGGCAAGCCCCCCCCTCCTTCGCTCATTCGCACCCGGCCGAGCTTCCCTCAGAGCGTGGCGGAGTCGTCACTTCCTAGCAGGCTGGCAAGTCATCGCCTCACATCGTGTCGGTTTCGTCTGAGTTCCAGAGAGTCGGCTGAGCGCGGGTAGAAGCAGTGTCCCCTAAGACTTCAAGCAGACACTTGACTAGCCGAGGAACACCATCGCATAGACGTGCGTGCGGCCACCCGGAGCGGTCACCTCGCCGATGCCCACTCGCGTATACGTGGCGTCGAGCATGTTCTCGCGGTGGGCGGGGCTCGCCATCAGGGCGTCGCCGGCGTGCACTGCGCTGGAAGCCGAAGGCCAGTCGTTCTTCGCCAGGTTTTCGCCCGCGAGCTGCCAGGCGTAGCCACCTTTGCGCAGCAACTCCACGTACATCGTGTAGCCATACGGGTCGGTGTGGGCGAAGTAGCCCTGGTCAATGAGCTGCTGCGATCGCGTCCGCGCGATTGCCGTCCCCACCGCCGAGACGCCAAGCACCGCCTCGGCGGTGGGGACGGCAATCGGAGATGGCGACGCGGATGACTGCGCGGCCGGGGACTGCGCTGGCGCGGGCTCCACTCCGGCTGCATCGCTGGTCTCTCCGGCGCCTTGTGACACGACCCGGAGGGCTCCGAAGGCCATGCAGGTCACTGCGAAAGTGATCATCCCGAAGCAACGGAGTCTACTGCAGAAGGTTCGAAAGGAAGTCGTTGCGCTACCTCCCGATCCCCGCTCCTGCCAAACCGCTCCCGGCATCCACGACGGCCGCACAGGTTTACGGCCGGGCTATGGCATATTGGCACAATTTTTGTCTTAATGCGTTTCCTCACCAGAGAGGTTGTCCATAACGGACGCCGACCGACCTGGCGTACGAACGGCAACGCTTCGGCTACCGGCGTCTCTTCGTACTCTTGCGGTGCGCGGGCGAGAGCGCGGGGAAGAACAGGAATCTATCGGCTCTAGAGCGAAGAAGGGGCTCATGGACGCCCCGCTGAAGCTGCATTAACAGCGTGCCCGACGCCTGCCCTGCCGCGGAATGTACGAGAACAGGGGGCATCCGCGGGCAAGGGAGAACCGACACTATGACGGGCCGGCGGGGGGCGCTCTGGGCCAGTGAGCTGATCTGACACCTGGAGCCAGCTCCGTGTTGCTCCGTCATGGCAACGGCCGTAACCGTCGCATCGACATGGGTCCTCGGGACCTAGGAGTCCGGCCAAAAGGTCGATCTTGAAACACGCCCTCGTAGAGCGACCTCACAGGATGCTCATAGCGCCCCGAAACGCCGCTCGGGACACATCTGAGACCCTCCTTTGCGGGGCCTATTCAGTTCGGAATCGACTTTCCGGCCGCATCTCTAGTCCGCGAGTCTTGGTGGGATCTGAAAGTTCGCTACAAGGCGGTTTAGACGGGGGAGGTCATCTTCCACGAAATGTCTCCGGTCTGTCGGAATCTGCTTCCTCGTGGAGGACGTTAGGCCCCAGGAGCTCACGCTGCCAGATCGTCAAGACAGAGGACCCAGCCGGTTCGTCCTATTGCGCGACGCGCGGATAGAGTCGCGAACCGATCAGGACGAGGAGCAGCATCACGCCGGACAGGACCACGAAATCGAGGCCCAGTCCGAACTGGCTCGACCCGCCCCGGGGCATCAGTGCCCGCAGCCCGTCTACTTGGTAGGTCAGCGGGTTGCCATGGGCGACCACCTGCAGCCAGCGCGGCATGATGGAGATCGGGTAGATAGCGCTGCTGGCAAAGAACAGCGGCATGGTCAGGACCTGCCCGATGCCCATGAAGCGCTCCCGGGTCCGGACGAGACAGGCGATGATCAGCGAGAACGTCGCGAAGAGCGAACCGCCGAGAAAGACCAGCGCGACAACGCCCAGCAACGCCCCGATGCTCCAGTTCATCTCAACGCCCATGAGTATGGCAATGACGTAGACGATGACTCCCTGCGCGAGTCCGCGGATGCTGGCGGAAACCGCCTTGCCCAGCACCAGCGCCGCGCGCGGCGTAGGGCTCACCAGGAACTTGTGAACGATGCCGAGATCGCGTTCCCAGATCACGGCGATGCCATAGAAGATGGCAATGAAGCTCACGCTCTGGGCGAGGATCCCCGGGGCTAGGAACGCTCGGTACGACAGGTTCCCCGACGGGATGGCCTTGGTCTTCGCCAGCACCTCGCCGAAGACGAGCAACCAGAGCGCGGGCTGGACCGCCCGAGTCAGGAGTTCCGTCGGGTCATGGCGTAACTTCCGGACTTCCAGGTCGGCGATGGTGAGCGTCTTGTCAAAGAAGCTGATGACCGCCCAGAGAAAGGAAGGTGCCTCAAGCGCCGGGCGGCTAGCCGACGCGCCCGGCTGTACGGCGGGTTTGCCAAGTGTCATGGGAGTCACCTCCTGACTCCAGCACGTCGCCGGCGTAGTGAATGAACACCTCTTCGAGGGTCTTGGCTCCACCACCGATAGAAGCCTTCAGCTCCTGCGGGGAGCCGAGCGCGGCGACCCGGCCGCGGTGCATTATCGCGACCCGGTCGCAGAGACTGTCGGCCTCATCCATGTAGTGCGTCGTGACAACGATCGTCGTCCCGTATTCAGCGCGAAGCTCCTGGATGTGGTCCCACACGGCCTCACGCGCCAGCGGATCGAGGCCGAGCGTCGGCTCATCGAGGAAGAGAAGGGCGGGGCGGTGAAGCATCGCCAGCGCTATCTCCAGCCGCCGCACCATGCCGCCCGAGTAATTGCGGACCAGCTTGTCGGCCGCGTCGCTAAGGCCCATGAACTCGAGCGCTCCGGAGACGCGCGCCCGCCGCTCGGATCGAGGGATGTCGTAGAGGCTCGCGAAGACGTTGAGGTTCTCGACGCCCGTGAGCGTGCCGTCCGCCGAGAGCAGTTGCGGCACATAGCCGATCATCCGGCGGACCTGGCCGGCCTGGCGGACAATGTCGAAGCCTCCAATGAGCGCACTCCCCGAGGTGGGGGGCAGGAGCGTGGTCAACATCTTGATCACGGTCGACTTGCCCGCTCCGTTCGGCCCGAGGAGCCCGAAGACTTCCTTCGAGCTAACGGTCAGCGTCAATGCGTCGACAGCAACGGTGTCGCCAAACCAGCGGGTGAGGTGATCGGTCTCGACGATGTTCATGTGTACCGAACTGACCACCAGCGTACCCGTCAGCGCGGGAATCGCGCGCTGGCCGGACGGCTACAATCGCAGGGGCGAAGGACCCGGGTGACGCCCAATAGCCGCGACTTCCGCCGATTGGTTCTTCTCGCAGGCCTCTGACGAGGTCGAGGAAGAACCGGCGCATCACATGCTCGTGGCGGACGGCCGGCGCGTGATCACGCGGAGATTCGTGACGAGGTACCGCCACCTTGATGCGGTTGAGCTGACCCAAGCTACCGCACCGTCGGGCGGTCACTAACCGGCACTATGACGTGCCGGGATGCGTAGGACAGGGCACCTCCCCTTCACCCACGCGACAATCACGAAGCCCGGATGTGCGCGGGATAGAATGGGGGCAAATCGGAAGGGACAGATACTCGTGCCCTTCCAGATCTCGCTCCTCACGCATGTCCACCGTGCGATCTACGTGGTCAGTCGTGGGCACCTCGCCGGGGGGACGATGGTTGGGCTGCAGATCGTGATGCTAACGACCACCGGCAGGAAGTCCGGGAGGCGGCGGACCATTCCACTCAACGCGCTTGCCGATGGCGACCGATGGGTGATCGTGGCCTCAAACGGAGGGCAGCCGACACATCCCCAGTGGTATCTCAACTTATTGGCCAACCCAGCAGTTGGCCTCGAGGTGCGACGCCAAAAATTCACTGCGGCCGCGCGCAAAGCCACACCCGCAGAGAAGGCCACGCTCTGGCCGCGGATTATCGCCAGGGTGAAGAATTACGAGGGCTACCAGTCGAAGACGGTTCGCGACATCCCCCTCGTCGTGCTGACCCGAATCTAGCGCAGCTCGCTGACTTCAGCGCTATCTGTTCATCGTGCTGCGGACCCCGTCGCACAGAATCGGCTCACCTACCGCTGATGGCTGAGCTGTAAGCCTTCCCAGTGTCGGTAAATGTCCCATCCCGAAGCGCCTGGCTGACGGCCTGATTGGTCATTTGCTGGAGGGGCGCTAACTGCAGGTCTTTGGTATTTGGCCCGTAATCCACGTAGGCCCAGAAAAACGTCGACCAGAATGGAGCGACGTAGGCGACGTTGTTCGCGCGAGCGAACTGCGCAAGGAGGGCGAGATATCTGGAGTCGAGCGGAGCCCAGAAGCTGAACGGGTCGCGGAGTTCTTGTAGCGCTTCTTGGTCAACGCCTCCAATTCCGGTGACCTTGTATAACCAGGCTTCGTCCAGCACGACCGGCTTTCCAGCTGATTTGGCAGCGTCCGCCACAGCCTGCGAGACCTGAATCGTGGCGGGCGTGATGGGATAAATGTGCAGGTCGATGTAATCGATGGAGGTGCGCGCGAAGGCGGCGGCGTACTGCGGAGCGTTCTGCAGCCATGAGCCGGCCCCGGCGCCTATCTTGGTCTGACCTCGATTGAGTCCCGCCAGGACCGCCCCGACCATTGCTGCCGCGCCATCCGGCGTCGAGACCTGCTTGTAGCCGGTCAGCGATCCAAAGGTGTCGGGTTCAGACAGAAGCGTGAGGAAGTCGGGCTGAATATTGTCGAGGATGAGTTGCGACATGCGGTGGTCGAGGGCGACGAACTGGTCGAAGGGCAATTTGGTGTAGTCGAACTGCACCGAGGAGAACGGAGTCCCGGAGAACGCCACGTGTTGTTCGACCGACAGCTTCAAACCCCGATCGCGGACATGGCGCGCGACGGTCGCATAGAACGACAAGTAGTCGGCAGCCTGCGGCTGGTCGGCGTTGAAGAGCGGGAACGAGATAGTGATCGTCACGCCCTGGACTCCCAGCTGCTTCAAACGATCCAAGGATGAGTCGACCGCTGTCATCGTGCTCGGTTCCAGCAGAGCGGTGCCCCGGTTGGCATTCGCGACGAGGAGGTGAGCACCGAAGATGGGCGCGGTGGCCCCTGTGGCTGATCGTTGCTGAAGGCTCTGTTGCCAAGCGTCCAAGCCCTGGCTCAACGACTGGTAGAGCTGCGAGTACTCCGCGGGCACTTGTGCAGGCTGGACGGTTGGTGGAGCTGATGTGGCCATCGGCTGCGTCGCGGCAGAAGTGGCGCCGGTGGAGTCAGTCCTGCTTCGGCAGGCACCGAGGAGAAGCAGCGACACGATCAGCAGACCAATGGCGAAGCGCGACACGGAAGGATGGTAAACGCGAGACGCCCGGTGGCCTAGCCACAAACTCAGGCCCGTAGTAGCTCGATTCGTTTTCACACTATGAGCGTGTGTACGAAGGCCCGGAGCCGGCAAAGTTAGGGCGTCGACGCCGGTCCGGCCGGCGGGTGCTCGGGAAGAACCAGTGGCGCTCGAGGCTTCTGCGAGAAGTCAAAATCTGAGAGCAGGTCCCCGAGTTGTGGGACCGCTTCACGCACTGTAGGCCGCGGATCGGGTCGCCCGTCGGTTTTGGGGTCCAGCCTTTGACCGCTGAGGAAAAGGTCTTCGATCAACTTCGAGTAGGCATCGAAACTCAGAGTCTGGTGGTCGATGTAGCCCTGCTTCGCGTACGGGCTGATGACGAGGCCGGGCACCCGCAATCCGTAACCGTTTGCGTCGATGGTGGGCGGTACGACATGGTCGTAGAAGCCGCCCCAGTCATCCCAGGCCAGGAAGATCGCAGTGCTGTTCCAGTCCGGACCCTGCATGATCGTGTTGATCAGGTTCGTCACGTAGGCCTGCCCGGTGCTGACCAGGGCAGGAGGATGCTCGCTGTCCACGCCATTGGGCTCCGCGCTTCGCTTGCGCCG